>NZ_CANPVO010000026.1 GCF_947581785.1 Candidatus Palauibacter polyketidifaciens
CATCGGGCGCGGCTTCAAGGTGAAGATCAACGCCAACATCGGGAACTCGGTGGTGACGTCGTCGATCGACGAGGAGGTCGAGAAGCTCCGCTGGGCCACCCTGTGGGGCGCCGACACGGTCATGGACCTCTCGACGGGCCGGAACATCCACGCCACGCGGGAGTGGATCCTCCGCAACGCCCCCGTCCCCATCGGCACCGTGCCCATCTACCAGGCGCTGGAGAAGGTGGGCGGCGTCCCCGAGGAACTCACGTGGGACATATACCGCGACACCCTCGTCGAGCAGTGCGAGCAGGGGGTGGACTACTTCACCGTGCACGCGGGGCTGCTCCTCCGGTACGTGCCGCTCACGGCGGAGCGCGTGACGGGGATCGTGAGCCGCGGCGGGTCGATCATCGCCAAGTGGTGCATGGCCCACCACCGGGAGAACTTCCTCTACGCGCACTTCCGCGAGCTGTGCGAGATCGTGCGGGAGTACGACGTGTCGCTGTCGCTGGGGGACGGGCTGCGGCCGGGGTCGATCGCGGACGCCAACGACGAGGCGCAGTTCGCCGAACTGCGCACGCAGGGCGAACTCACGCGGATCGCGTGGGAATACGACGTGCAGGTCATGAACGAGGGCCCGGGGCACGTCCCCATGCACCTGATCCGCGAGAACATGGACAAGCAGCTCGAGTGGTGCGACGAGGCGCCCTTCTACACGCTGGGGCCGTTGACGACGGACATCGCGCCCGGCTACGACCACATCACGAGCGCGATCGGCGCGGCGGCGATCGGCTGGCACGGCACGGCGATGCTTTGCTACGTGACGCCCAAGGAGCACCTCGGGCTCCCCGACCGCGACGACGTGAAGGCCGGCGTCATCGCGTACCGGATCGCGGCGCACGCGGCGGACCTGGCGCGCGGTCACCCGGGCGCGCAGGCGTGGGACGACGCGATCTCGAAGGCCCGCTTCGAGTTCCGCTGGGAGGATCAGTTCAACCTCTCGCTCGACCCGGTGACCGCGCGCGCCTTCCACGACGAGACGCTCCCGGCGGAGGGCGCGAAGATCGCCCACTTCTGCTCGATGTGCGGCCCGAAGTTCTGCGCGATGAAGATCAGCGAGGACGTGCGCCGCTACGCCCGCGAGCGCGGTCTGGACACCGGCGAAGCCATCGAGCGGGGGTTGAACGAGAAGGCGGATGAGTTCCGTCGCGCGACCGCCGGCCATCCCACCCCGGGTACCTGATTCGCTCAGCGCGGCTCGTGTGCATATATTTCAGTCATCGGTTGTGCCGGGACCGGAGGGCGGCCGCGCTCGCGCCGCGTCGACCGGAACCCGGCCGGGGAGGAAGGGAGGGAGGGATGTTCAACCGAAGAAGCGTGACCGCCGTGCTCCTCGCCGGGGCGCTGGCGTCCGGTTGCAGCGAGGGACCGACAGAGCCCCCCACCACAGGAGAGCCGCTCTCCGCGGCCGAGTCCGTGGCGCTGTTCGAGGCGATGCGGGCGATTCACAATGACACGGCTGCCACGATCATCGGCGGCTCCGAGAACAGCATGGTGCTCGCCTGCCCCCTGGGAGGACAGGTCACCCTCACGATGTCGGTCGTGGAGGAGTCGGTAGCCGACACGGCGACCCTGACGGCCAATTCCACGGCCTCACCCAGCGGCTGCCAGCTTTCGAGCGGCGGGACGCGCTTCACTGTGGACGGCCGCCCAAGCGTCCGCGAACGGATCGTCACCACCTTCGTCGGTTTTTTCGAGGCGTTCACCCTCGAGGGTTCGGTGACCGGAGCGCTGGACTGGCAGACCGACCGACGGTCCGGATCCTGCGACATCGATTTGACTCTGAGCGAGGCGCCGGACTCCTCCGGCACGGGATCGTCCGTGGCTGTCATCCTGGCCGGCACGCTATGCGGCCACGAGACCCGCCTCGAACGGGAGGGCGTAGTGGACCCCGACCCGTCCGGTTGATCGACTCCGCCTGATGGACGATGGATCCGGCTAAGGGACGCTAGACGACCTCGGCCCCGGCGCCCGCGGGACGGACATCCCGGCGAGGCTCCGCGAAGGGTTCGGACGGGGATGCGTCGGGTTCATGATCGGACGGCCCGACCGACTCCGTGCCCTTCCAGGCTTCGAGCGCGGCCTTCTGCAGGCCGACGATGTCGCGCTCCATCCACTCGAAGCGACCCGCCATGATGTCCTGGGCGATGCGGTAGTCCGCCGCGTCGTGGTTCGAGCGAATGCGGCGGAAGAGTTCGCCCACGCGGCGGCGTGACTCGGCCGCGAACGAATCGGCGAGGCGGATGGCCTCCCGGGCCTCTTCGCGCGCCCCCTCGCCCTCCCGGCGTCGCAGCATGTCGGCCCTCGTGACGGCCGCGGCGATCGCGAACAGTTCCCCGCCGATGTCGATGACGCGGAAGAGCAACCCCTGTCGTCGCTCGAGTTTGGGCCCGTGGCGGAGGATGAGGTGGAAGGTCGTCCGCGCGAGCTTGCGGCTGTTGCGCTCGACGAAGCGCAGGTGCTTCGCCAGCCGCCCGTGGCTCGCGAAGCGTGGCGGCAGGCTCCAGCCGATCCAGGTGGACGGATACCAGGTGGCGTAGAACCATGCCGCCCGCGGCAGGATCTTGAGCTTGGCGCCGAGGCCGAGGCGCGGGTCGACGAGGCCGCCCGCGATCTGGAGGTGCCGGTCCACGGCCTCGCGGGCCATGAACAGGCGCAGGATCTCGCTCGAGCCCTCGAAGATCCGGTTGATGCGGAAGTCCCGCAGCCAGCGCTCGACGGCGACGGGTTCCTCGCCGCGCGCCGTGAGCGAGTCGGCCGTCTCGTAGCCGCGGCCGCCCCGCACCTGCAGAGCGTCGTCGACGAGTTGCCACCCCGTCTCCGTGTTCCAGAGCTTCGCCATCGCGGCCTCGAGCCGGATGTCGTAGCCGCCCCGGTCCGCCATCGACTGTGTAAGGTCGGCGATCGCGGACATGGCGTAGGTCCGCGTCGCAATCGAGGTCAGGTAATGTGCGATCGTCTCGTGCCTGCCGACCGGCACCCCCCACTGGATCCGCTCCGCGCACCAGCGGCGGCACGCCTCGAGCGCGGCCTGCGCTCCGCCCACCGAGGAGGCAGGGATCGTGAGCCGACCCGTGTTCAGCGTCATAAGCGCGAGCTTCAGGCCGCTCCCTTCCTTCCAGAGGAGGTTCTCGGCGGGCACGCGGACGTCCGTGAAGCGGATGATCCCGTTCTCGAGCGCCTTGAGTCCCATGAAGTGGCAGCGCCGTACGACCTCGACGCCCGGCAAGTCGCGCTCGACGATGAAGGCGGAGATCCGGCCCGTGTCCGGGTGGCGCGCCATCACGACGTAGAGTTCGGCCAGGGTGCCGTTCGTGCACCACAGCTTCTCGCCGTTGAGGATGAAGGCGGAGCCGTCTTCCGTGCGCTCGGCGGAGGTCGTGAGCCGCGCCGGGTCCGAGCCGACGTCGTTCTCTGTGAGGGCGAAGGCGCTGACGGCCCCCTTTGCGAGCCGGGGGAAGTACGCCTCCTTCTGCGCCTCGGTCCCGAACATCTTGAGCGGCTGCCCCACGCCGATCGACTGATGCGCGGAGAGGAGGGCGACGACGTTCCCGTCCACCGAGCCCACGACCCGCATCGCGTTCGCGTACTCCGTCTGGTTGAACCCGAGGCCACCGTACTTCTCCGGCACCTTGATGCCGAAGGCGCCGCGCTCGGCGAGCGACCGCACGACCTCCGGCGGGATCTTGCCGTCCCGGTCGATGCCATCGGAGTCCACCTCGTCCCGCAGGAAGACCCGCAGCTCCTCCGTCCACGCGCGGGCGCGCTCGGAGATGAAGTCGTCGGGGTCGGGGTAGGGGTGGATCGCGTCGAGCCGGAGCTTCCCGAGGAAGAGGTTCCGGACGAAGGTCCGCCCCGTCCAGTCGGTCTCGCGCGCGGCCTCGGCGACCTTCCGGGCCTCGGCCTCGCTGACGTGGGTTTTTCCGCTCGCGTCTGTATGTGTGGACATGTGAATCTTCCGCCTCTCGTGCCTCATATCGGGAAGCCGTCCCTGGGGGACGACACTCCTGTCAAGCTACCCCGCGCGATGCGTTCGCGACAAACCGACGGGTCGCGTCGCACGGACCCTCCTTCGTACCCTTGAGCGTTCCACACGGACCTCCGCCTGCTTCGAAAGGCCGCCGCGAGTGAACTCGACCCCCCGAACCCCGCCCGTCGCGCGCCGGGAGATCGTCTCCTGGGCGATGTACGACTTCGCCCACTCGGCGTTCGGGACGATCATCGTGACGTTCATCTTCTCCGCCTGGTTCGCGCGGTCGATCGCTCCCGACGACGTGCTGGGGGGCGTCTGGTGGACGCGCGCGGTCACCGTCTCGGCCGTCACGACCGCGCTCATCATGCCGGTGGTCGGCGCGATGGGGGACTTCGGCGGCCTCAAGAAGCGGTTTCTGCTCATCGCGACGATCGTCTGTGTCGCCCTGACCGCCGGCCTCTTCGGCATGGGGCCGGGCGATGCGTGGATCGCGGCGCTCGTGTTCATCGGAGCCAGCGTCGCCTACGAGTCGATGCAGTCGCTCGCCAACGCGTTCCTTCCCGAGATCTCCACCCGCGAGAACATGGGACGCATATCCGGGCTGGGGTGGGGCCTCGGGTACTTCGGCGGCCTCCTCTGCCTCGTGCCGGCGCTGGGGATGGTCAGCGGCTGGCTGCCGGAGGACGGAGGGCTGAACGTGCGGTCCACCAACCTCCTCGCCGCCGGCTGGCTGCTCGTATTCTCGATTCCGACCTTTCTCTTTCTTCGGGAGCGGCAGCCCCGCCGCCGCGCGTCGCTCGGCACCTACGTGCGGATGGGCTTCGGCCGCATCGCGGACACGGCCCGTGACCTGAAGCGCTATCGCCAGGCGGTCCGCCTGCTGGTCGCGCGTCTCGTCTACAACGACGGGCTCGCGACGGCCTTTGCCATGGCGGCGATCTTCGCGGCGGTCGAGTTCGGGATGGAGACGGCGGATCTCCTCATCGTCGGCATCGTCGTGAACGCGACGGCGGGCGCGAGCGCGATCGGCTTCGGCTTCGTCCAGGATCGGATCGGCGGAAAGCGAACGATCGCCATCACGCTCGTCCTGCTGATGGTGGCGATCGTGCTGGCGTGGTCCGCGAGGGACCTCCCCATGTTCTGGGCCGCGGCCATACTCCTCGGGCTGATGGTCGGGCCGAACCAGGCGGGGAGCCGCGCGCTCCTCGGTTCGTTCGTGCCCGAGAACAAGCAGGGCGAACTGTTCGGCTTCTACGCCTTCTCCGGCCGGCTTTCCTCCGCCCTGGGGCCGCTCTCCTACGGGCTCATCCTCGGCGCCACGGGTAGCCACCGCTGGGCCATCGCCTCCATCCTCGTCTTTCTCGCGGCAGGACTGGTGCTGCTGATGCGGGTGGACGAGGAGGAAGGCGTGAGGCTGGCGACAGCGGAGGGCGCGCCCAGCTAGCGTGGGAGGCGCGCGGCTGCGGCGAGGGCCCGGCGCAGGAGGGCCCGCTCGATCGCGGCGATCGGGGAGGTCGCGGCGGCGAGTGAATCGGCGCGGGCACGCATTGAAGCGATGGTGACGGTCGCGAAGGCGCCGGGCACGGGCTCGCCATCGCGGCTTTCCGCCGCCGCGTCGAACAGGAACCGCACCAGCCGATCGTCGGGGTCGAAGGGGCGGCCCTGGCCGAGCGATTCCGGCCACAGGAGCGCGGCTTCCAGGTGGCGGCGCGCGGCCGGACGGTCTCCGGCCTCCAGTTCGTCGAGTGCGGCCCCGACGTGCGCGAATTCGTAGAGGCGGTGGGCTTCGCCGGAGTTCTCCGAGGGAAGGACGCGCGTGTCGCCGAGGATCCGGATCGCCTCGCCGTGGTCGCCGGCCTGGAGGAGTCCCCGCACGTGGAGGAGGGCGACGTTGAAGTCGTCCGGGAAGCGTTCCCGTCCCCGGCCGGACGCCTCGCGCGCCTCCGCCCAGCCTCCCGCTTCCTGCAGGTGCCGGATGAGGGAGATGTGGAGGAGGCGGTTGTCGGGATCCACCTCGACCGCGCGCCGGAAATCGGGGCCGGGGTCGCCGCTCGTGGCCCTCGTCATGTGCGCGCGCGCCGCGTAGGCGGGTCCGTAGTCGGGCTCGTTGCCGAGGGTCGCCAGCACCTCGGCCGCCTCGGCGTCGCGGTCGAGCGCCCACAGGTTCAGGCCCAGCAGGTAGCGCCAACCCCAGTGCGGGTCCTCGCCGGCTGCCCAGCGCAGGACCGGCAGGGTCTCGGGGCGGTAGGGGAAGGCGAAGGCGGGATCGGCCCCCGTCCGCAGCAGTTCCGCGTCGCCGGTGAGGAAGGCGCGCCACGCCGTGGCCACGGGGCCGCCTCGCACCTCATCCGCGAGTTCCAGCAGGCGCGCGGCATCGCCGGACAGCCCCCGGTTCGCGTAGCCGACGGCGAGCTCCAGGAGCGTCTGCCCCGGATACTCGCTCCGCATCGACGCGGCGAGGCGCGCCGCCTCGGCCCCGCCAGCCGTCTCGTCACCCCCGCCCCGCGCCGCGAGATAGCGCTCGGCCAGCACGAAGTGGTTCAGCGGGTCAAGCTCCAGAAGCTCCGCCCGCGCGCTGGCCGCGCCGGCTTCGTCCCCCGCCATGCGCGCCGCGATCCCGATCGCCTCGCGGGCGGAAATACTCACGCGGTCGTGGTCGAGTGCGAGCCCGGCGTGACGCTGCACCTCGGCCAGGTCCCCGGCCTCGAGCGCCAACTCCGCCAGCCGAGTGCGCGCCGCGGTCCGGAAGCCGACTGACCGGGCGGCCCAGCCAAACGCGTCGAGCGCATCGGCACGGCGCCCGAGGGCGAGATAGAGGTTGCCGGCGAGGAAGTTGGCCTCGGGATCGTACGTGTCGAGTTGCAGCGCGCGCCGCGCGTGGACGAGGCCCTCTTCGTAGCGGGCCGACCTCAGCCCCAGCGCGCCCAGGCCCAGGAGCGCCTCCCGGTTCCAGGGCTCCGCCGCGAGCGCCCGTTCGTACAGCGTCCGCGCCTCCGGGTAGCGGCGGCTCCGCGCGAGTTCCCGCGCCTCGAACACCAGGCGGTCCGTCTCCGGGAGAGCATCCCACGCCTCGGCGTTCGTCGCAAACGACCGGGACACCGAGGGGTCTCCGCCGAATCCGCAGACCCCTGCGAGACCGGTCGCACCCGGGTTTGAGCAGGCTTCCAGGCCGAGCCGCAGCAGCGAGACGCGCCACGGCTGCACGGGCGTGACGTCGAACTCCACCGCCAGCGGCTCCATAGCTTCGAGCGCCACGGCCCGCGCGCCGACCTGTTCGCCGCCGGACCACACGGTCACCGTGTCCGTCTCCGCCCCGAACGCCTGGACCACAACCCGCAGGCGGTCGCCCTCTCGTTCGACGTGCAGGGCGCCGTGGGGAGACGCGTCGGTGAGGCCGCCCGTCCCCTCCAGCGGGAACCACGTCTCCGTCCAGCGGCTGGCCGAGAGGGGATCGAACGCGCCCTGCGAGACCGGGTTGCGGTCCGCGCCCGGCTGGTACTGCGCGTGCAGCCGCCCCGCCTGGAACTCGACGTACTGTCCGTCCGTGTCGGTGAGCAGGTCCTCCCAGACGCCGCCCGCCCGGGAGAGCGCCCACAGCCACATCTTTCGCCCGGGCATCTCTTCGTGCGGGGCCCAGTGCCCCCACCCGTAGTCCTCGTCGTGATAGTAGCCGCCGAAGAAATCGTTCAGCGCCCCCACCACGTGATAGGACTTGTGTCCCCCGAACGCGTTGTTGCGGTACAGGGGGAGGAAGCGCCCCTCTTCATCCTCGGGCCACGGGCGCACCCGGCCGGAGTGCTCCAGGTAGGCGTCCCCCGGCACGAACAGTTCGAGGTCGTCCCGGGCGAA
>NZ_CANPVO010000027.1 GCF_947581785.1 Candidatus Palauibacter polyketidifaciens
GGGGATCGAAGGGGGCGGAGCACCCCTCGCCAGAGCTCCCGTGTTATACACGGGGTATGCTGGCTTGTCACCATAACAGTGGCAAGCCAGCCACGCGGGGCACCCGCGAAAACGTCCCACCGGGCACCGCCCGGAACAGCTTCGGCCGGACCGTCGCAGCCAAGCTCCTCGACCTCTTGGCCGCCCGCCTCGCGGACGGCGAGGGCGGACAGGCCGACCACGTTACTCCTCGGCGACGGCGGCGGCTTCTGTCGCGCCGCCGTTTTCCGCCCTGCCTCTACCCTTCGGAGACCCGAGATCGTCGATCTGACGCGATCCTGCGGCCCGCAGATTCCCCGAAATGCCTCCGAAACGGCCTCCGAGCCCCGTCTCGGGGTCAAATCGGCTCCGGGCGGCTCCCTGTTGGTGCGTGACGTACTCGCTCCACGCCTGCATGACCTCGGCGCGGCGCTCCAACAGGTCGGAGCGCTGGTACGCCCGAACGACCAGGCTCCTCGGGACGTGGGCGAGGCAGGCCTCCGCGACCTCCGCCGGGACGCCTGTCTCGGCCATCCACGACCGCGCGCTCGACCGGAACCCGTGAACCGTCGCGGCGACCCCGGCCCGTCGAAGCACACGCCCCGGCGCGTTCCTCGGCAACACCGCGCCGGTCCGCGACGGAAACACCAGCGACGAGTCCGGAGCCAAGGCAAGCGCCCGCTCAAGGACGCCGAGCGCGCCCGTGCTCAACGGAACGGAGAACTCGCGACCGGCCTTCATCCTCGACGCCGGGATCGTCCACACGCCCGCCTCCAGGTCGATCTCGTCCCACCGCGCCCCGCGCGCCTCTCCGGCCCGCACCGCCGTCAACGCGATCATCTCGACGCACGGCATCGCCGACGGGTGGATGTACTTCACCCCGCGAATCACCCGGAGCGCGGCCGCAACCTCCCGATGCGGCAGGGCGCGATAATGGGTGGGCGCATAGCCGTTCGCCCTCGGCAGCGCCGCGACCGCCCGGTCCACCGGGTCGTCCGGGCGGAGATTCTTCCCAACGCACCAGCGGAAGACCGCGGAGAACCGGCGCTTGGCCCTCCGGGCGGCGGCGGGCTTCGATGCCCAGATCGGCGCGAGGCACGCCAGCACGTCCGCGCTCGTGATCCGGTCCACAGGCTTGTCAAGCAGGGGCACGGCGTGGACGCGGAACGTCGCGGCCCACTCCTCGGCCACCGTGCCCCCTGCCTTCCAGCCGTCGCGGTGCAGCTCGATGGTGCGTTCGACCGCCTCGGCGAACGTGGGGACGCCGTGCCCGCGCGGATCGCCGCCGTGGCGGACCGCCCGGCTGTTGTCCAGCGCCTTGCGGCGCGCCTCGGCGAGCGTGATTTCGGGATACGGCCCGAGCCCGACCGAGGTGAGCCGTCCCTCGATCCGAAGCCGCTGGCGCCACGTCTTGCTGATGCGGCCGGCCTTGGTCCGGTGGACCCGGAGGCTCAGTCCCCGCCCGCCTCGGCCGTCGCCGTAGACGCCCGGACGGTTGATCGTGCGGACGAAGGCGGCGGTGAGCGTCCTGGGTCGTTTCATGGTGGGTTCCTTCCCATATGCGTATCACTTATTGCAACACTACACGGAGAAGAATACACGGGATGTTGATAAACTGCAAAGGATGTGGAAACTGCCGCAAGCGACGATAAACCAATGTACTATAGGATGTTACTGGACTACTGGCGGACGGCTGTGGATGGTACTGGAAGCTGTCAATGCAGTCGATGATGGACTGCACGATCTGCGCATTCGAAACTTCACTAGATCGCCGCTTCTCCGCCAGTCGCGGCTCGGCCGGTGCATGGGCCTTCCGGGGGAGGTCCTTCAGCGCGATCCTGGGTGCGCCGGGCCGCCCGGCGTTGGGGATCTTGCCATCGCGGACGAGGCGTCCCAAGTGGTCGGCGGAGTATCCGCTCTCGCGGGAAGCCTCGACCAGCGAGTAGGTGGTCTCGTCCCTCTCCACGAGGGTGGCGTCCAGCTCCTCCGCGCATCGTTCGAGCGCTGTGGCGGGGGTCTCGACCCCGTAGCGGCGCAGCCCCTTGGCCCGCTTGCGCCATGTGGCGGGCAGGCTCTCGACGGTCGGACGGTCTTTCATACGGCGTTTCACTCCCAGTCTCCTTCGGCGTCCCTGCGGAGCGCGTCGGTGAGGTCCTGGTCCCCTTCGCCGCGCCGGACGGACCGTTCGGCGAGGCCGACGCGGCTGCCGAGGTCGGCGAGCCCCGTGGCGCGCGCGACGCCGTAGATGGCGGCCGCGACGGTCACGACGGCGAACGCCGCGTGCAGCCCGACCGAGGCACCGTGCCGGGCGAGGATGAGCGCCCAGTGGGGCGCGAGGTACTCGAGGCGTGATCCGCCGAGGAGGAACGTGGCACCGGCAAGCGCGGCGGTGAGTCCGGCGCTGATCTTCCATGGCTGCATCGGCGAGTCCTCCGTGCGGGTCAGAGTTCGACGGAAGCCGGATCGCGGTCGGCGGGTCCCTTGAGCCAGGAACCGTCTCCGCCGGAGCCCAGGCCGAGGCACTTGAGCATGCCCGCCGCGGCCGGTCCGCTGGCGTGCACCCGGAACCCGGCGGCCGCCTTCGCCTTGACGGTCTCCTTGCTGTAGTTGCCGGACGCGACCTCGATGTTGACGCGGCCGGTTCGTCCCTCGGCGTCTTCGTACTCGATCTGCGCGTCGGGGTGCAGGACCCGTCCCTCGTCGTCGACGGGGAGGCCGAGTTCGCGTGCCATGCGGTGCCGCTCGGCGTCGGCTGCCCGCCTGCCCCTCTTCCGGCGCTCCGACTCGCTCGCGCGCGCGATGGCGCCCTTGAGTTCGGGGTCGAGCCGGACGCGCCGCACCCTGGCGCCCTGCTCGCGCAGGCGCTCCCGTTCCCGGGCGCAGGCGATGTAGACGGCGGTGTCGTGGCGGGCCTGTGCGTCCCGGATCCGGGGGATCCCGATCGCCTGCCCCCGGTCCATCCCCATCGCGGCGGCGTGCCTGCGGGCCTTGGCCACGCCCAGGGGAGTGAGGGTCAGGATCTTGAACGGGTTGCCGTTCGGTCCCGTCGCCGTGGTCTCGGTCACGAGGCCGTCGTCAATCCAGCCGTTGACGGCCCGGCGGGTGGTGTAGGGGTGCCCGCCGAAGCGGGTCTCAGACAGGTCGCGATAGGAGACCGCACCGTGGACGCCGATGTCGGTCAGCGCCCCAGCGCAGCGTTCGCGGAAGGAGATGGTGGACCCGCGCTCCCGGCCCGCGGCGTATTCTCGGCGGTGGCCTTTCCGCATCGGAAAGCGATTGCGGCTGGGTGGCGCGGCGGGGCGCGGGTCCGGTCCGGCCGTGCGGCCGAACGTCTCCTTGCCTCTCATCGGTCGTCAGCGGCTCGGCCCGGCGCCGCGCTGGGGCGTCGGCATCTGGGGCACGGGCACCTGGATCCGCTGAAGTCCGGGCGCGCGGGTGGCGGCCACGGCCATGGGTTCCCGAGTAGGCTGCGGGGTGTCCCGCGCCGTCTCCCGCTCGATGTGCCGCGCGAGCACGAAGTCGGACATCCTCTGCGCGTCGGCCGCGGCACGCCGGATCTCGCGCGGGTCCTCCTCGAGCGCCTGGACCCAGCCCTCGACGTAGGCCGCACCCCGGCTGGGGTCGTGGCCGACGCCGACGCGTTCGCCGGTCATCATGGCGCTGATCTCCGCCCGCAGCTCCTCGCGCGCGTAGTCCGGGGATCCGAACCCGTTCTTGATCCCTTCGGCGAGCGTCTCCCGGTCCATCCGCTCGGGGTGGCCGGTGCTGTGGCCCAGCTCGTGCAGCGCGGTCTGGTAGTAGTGGTTGGCGGACGGGAACTGGCCGCGCTCGGGCAGCACGATCTCGTCGCGCTTCATGTGGTAGTAGGCGCGGTCGCCCTGGACGTGGCGGATGGGCACGCCCGCGTCCTCCATGACCTTCTCGGCCTCCTGGTGCGCCTTCCACAGTGGCTCGGGAGTGGGGTTCGCGCGCTCCGGCAGCCCGTCGGCCTGCTCGGCGTTGAACACGGTGTACTGCCGCACGAACGGCGTCTTGAGCTTCTCGTAGCGGTAGACGCGCTTTCCCTCGGCATCCCGCCTCGGTTGGCCCTGTGCGTCCGTGACGGCGATCCGCTTGTGGTCCTGGAAGGAGAGGATGCGCGTGCCGGTCTCGCCCTTCCTGACCTGTCCGCCCCGCGCCTGGATCTGGCGGTAGGTGCCCCAGCGCACGTCGCCGTAGCCGTGCTCCTGCTGGGCGGCGGCGAGGTGCAGGCTGTTGCCGCCCCTGTAGGAGCGGTCGGTGTCCACGTTCATGGGCATGACGCGCTCGCCCGGCGCCCACGGCTTCTGCCAGGGCGCGGTGCCCTGCTTGATCTGCTCGATGATCGCATCGGCGAACTTGCGGTGGTATTCGTCGTGGTTCATCCGTCCACCTCCTCGCCGCCGATGGCGCCGTGCGGGTCGTGCCAGGCGGCCGCGATCTCGTCCTCGCTCCCCACGTCCTCGGGGAAGAGGCCGTACTCCTCGGCCATGTAGGCCGGGACTCCGAGCGTGTCGCCTGCGTCGCGCGCGAGCTCGCGGTCGAAGTCCTCGAACGTCTCGATGGGGATGGTGCTGCCGTTCCAGCTCATGGGTTCATCTCCTTCGGTGTGGGTTCTTCTCCCCGGCCCGCTTCAGGCGGCCCGGTGATCCAGTGGCCGGTGGCCGCGTCGTAGCCGCCGACCTCGAGCGCGTCCTCGACGAACCGCCTGCCTCCGCGGCGGGCCACGTGCAGGACGAGCGCGATCCCGTCGACGACGCCCCGGCAGGTCACCTCCCAGGGCAGCGCGTCCCCGGCCTGCATGGCGCAGCTCGCGAGCCGCGAGAGCGCGGAGCGCGCGTTGTTGGCGTGGATGGTGGTGAGCGATCCGCCGTGGCCGGTGTTGAGCGCCTGCAGCAGGTCGGCGGCCTCGCCGCCCCGGACCTCGCCGACGACGATGTGGTCGGGCCGGTGGCGGAGCGCGTGGCGCACCAGGTCGCGGATCTCGACGGGCGTCTCGGTGAGCGTGGCCCCGGCCTCGAACCGGACGCAGTTGGGGCTGTCGATCCTCAGTTCGAGGGTGTCCTCGATCGCAACGATGCGCTCGTCGTCGGGCAGCAGTTCGATCAGCGCGTTCAAGAGCGTGGTCTTGCCCGAGCCCGTGCCGCCGGAGACGAGGACGTTCCGGCGGCCGAGGAGCGTGGCCCGGGCGGCTTCGAGGATGTCTTCGGGCAGCGAGCCCAGGCGCACGAGATCCTCGGCCGAGAACGCGCGGCCCCCGAACCGGCGTATGGTGATGGCGACCTCGGGAGAAGCGGGCGGCGTGCAGATCGCAACGCGCGAGCCGTCCTCCAGCCGCGCGTCCAGGATCGGCCGCGCGGCGGGATCGAGCCCGAGCGGCCGGGCGATGTGGATGGCGGCGCGGTGGAGCCAGGCCGCGGTGAGGGCCGGAGCCTCGCGCGGCTCCAGTCTGCCGGCCCGCTCGACCCAGACGTTGCCGGGGCCGTTGATCATGATCTCGGAGACGTCCGGGTCCCCGAGCAGCCCCTCGAGGCCCGGCAGGAACGGAGTGAGGTGGCCGACCCCGCTCGCGCGCTTCATATCCGGCCTTCCTCGCGTTGCCGCCAGTAGCCCGTCTCCCTGGGCAGGTAATGGGGCTTCAGGTAGACGCGGGTGGCCGGAAGCGACCTGACGCCGTCGTACGGGAGGCAGACGGCCTGGTAGTTGGCAAGCAGCCCGAACTCGCGCGGCGTGAACACGGGCTCCCTCTGCCGGCGGAACGACTTGCTCGCGCCGATGGTGCCGCGTCCGCCTCCGGCGCGCCCGGACAGGAGCGAGAACTCGGGCCTGCCCGTGGTCTCGGTGAACGTGTAGGAGGCCTGCGTCTTCATGACGGAGCCGCACATCTCCGACGCGATCTTCGCCGACGCCTCGTCGGAGAGCGACAGGAAGATCCGGGTGCGGAGCGTCTGGACGAGCGTGCGCCACGCCTCGCCCGAGGGCAGCACGGAGCGGAGCGAGGAGATCGACTGGGTGGCCACGATCGGAACGCACCGGCACTGCCGGGTCAGCGCGAACGCCTTCTCGTCGCCCGAGGGGTCGTCCTGCCCGACCGTCGCGAACGCCTGGTACTCGTCGCAGATGAACACGGCGGGCCGCATGTAGCGCCCGGGACGCCGGGCGGCCTCGGCGGGCCGCCGGAGCAGCGCCTGCATCCAGGCGTTCTTGAGCAGCACGCCGATGGCGCGGGCGAGCGCCGGATTCGCCCCGGCGGGCATGTTGAGCGCCAGCACCTTGCCGCCCTCGATCAGGTCGCTGAGCGGCGGCAGCCGGCGCCGGAGGCCCGGCAGGGGCAGCACGTCGGCGGCGTCCGGTTCGGCGTCGGCGTCGTCGGCCGCAGCGCCATCCGTATGGCCGGACGCGGGAACGGACGGCGACTCCTCTTCGCCCGGCGGCGGCGGGCAGAACACGCCGGCGACCTCGGGCTGGTCGAAGAGCGACAGGAACACGCTGATGCCCTCGACGATCGAGGTGCGGAGCTTGGCGTCGAGCGCCATCCAGT
>NZ_CANPVO010000028.1 GCF_947581785.1 Candidatus Palauibacter polyketidifaciens
TCGCGCAGCGCGTCACGGATCTTGTCCGCCAGCGGCGCGAACTGGTCGTCGACCATCACCACGCCATCGGGCCCCGACGACACGCCGATGTTGCCGCCGCTCCCCACCAGCATCCAGACGCTGCCGGCGACATGCGTCGCCTCGATCTGGACGGCCGAGAAGTCACGCTGCGCGAGGACGGGGGCGGAAAAGAGAACAGCGAAGAGGGCTGCAAGGAACAACGATCGGGTTTTCATGGAAAGTACTCCTTGACTACGGACGACGTGTAACGCCGGACGGGTACCGCCGGGCGCCCGAAGATGGGGCAGGGACAGGGCCAATGCCAACCTTGGCCTCCCCCGACCGAAGCGCCGGAACTCTTGACCTCCCCGCAATGCCTGAGGCACACTGCGCAAAATGCGCAGCTATATCGTCTTTCTTCTTCTCTTCTCGATCAAGGTCGCGGCGAAGGCGCTCTGCCGGGTCCGGCTGGAGTGGCTCCGCGAGGACGACGATCCCTGGGCGGACCTGCGCGTGCTCGCCCTGCTCAACCACACGAGTCTCTTCGAACCGGTCTTCCTCGCGGCGGTGCCCAGCCGCGTGCTCTGGCAACTCGCGACGCACGGGGTCGTGCCACTCGCGGACAAGACTGCGGCTCGACCGATACTGGGACGGCTCTTCCTCCTCCTCGCCAAGCACGTGGTGCCGGTGACGCGCGAGAAGGACGACACGTGGGAGGAGGTGCTCCGGCAGGTCCAGGATCCGGAGGCTGTGCTCCTCATCCTGCCGGAAGGACGGATGATGCGTCGCACGGGTCTGGATCTCCAGGGGAATCCCATGACGATCCGCGGTGGGATCGCGGACATTCTCAACGCGATGCCGGACGGCCGGCTGTTCATCGCCTACAGCGGCGGGCTTCATCACATTCAGGCCCCCGGGGAACGCTTCCCGCGGCCGTTTCGGAACGCCTGGCTGGGAGCCGAAGTCGTGGATATTCCGACGTACCGGGACCGACTCGGCCGAGGGCGTGACCCCGACGCCTTCAAGGCCGCGGTCATCGAGGACCTCACCCGACGCCGCGACGCGTACTGCTATCGCAACGGATGAAGCCGGACGGGCGTCCCGTCAGTTGAAGCGGACGCGCCTCCAGCCACCATCGGGACCGAGGGCCCACGCCCGCCCGTCGATCGCGACGAGCGAGATGCGGCGCGCATTCCGAATGTCGGCGAGGGGATTCGCCTCGAGGACGAGGAAGTCCGCGCGCTTCCCGATCTCGATCGTCCCCCGCTCGTGCAGTTGGCCGAGTTCTATGGCGCCGTTCCTCGTGGCCATGCCAAGAACATCGAGGGCGGGGATGCCCGCCTCCACGAGCAGCTGCATCTCACGGTGGAAACCCTCTCCCAGCGGCGTCGTCCGCGGAGCATCGGATCCCACGAGCAGGCGGACTCCGTGGCCGTGGAAGGTCTGGACCAGCGCTTCGGCCTTGGGCCACACCGCCTGAAGCGCGGTCCATTCGTCGTCGGACAGCGGCGTGCAGGGGGTGGCTTCCGCCGGACAGTCGAGCGGGGCGGACGCGCTGGCCAGCAGTGGCAGGAGGGCCGAGTCGTTTGAAAGGAGTGCGGTAACGGCGCGGTCGACGTCGGGTCCGTCCGGTTCCACCCGCTCCAGCCAGGCGATCCGGGCCGGGACCTGCCCGGCATCCGCGAGGGCCTCGAAGGATCCGCGTTCGCTCTCGGGAAGCAACTCGGGGTCGCCGGAGACGAGGGGACTCGCGACGGCGGACCCGGCGCGGAGCGCCAGCAGCCAGCCGCCAGCCCGGCGGTCGGCCCACAGGGGCACCTCCTCCTGGCGCGCGGCGCGGGCGATTGCTACCAGCCACGACGGGGGCACGCTCGAGGCGACGGAGACGAAGCCGGCCTCGTCCGAGGCCTGCCGCGCCACCTCGGCGACGGCGGCGGCTTCCGATTCCGGCACCACGCCGTGCGACGCGCTCCCGGCCTCGATGACGGGACCACCGACGTAGACGGTGGGAACCGGATCCTCGCCGAAGCTCCCGCGGCCCCGCTCCTCGAAGGCGGCCAGCGATGTGGCGCCGTCGCGCACCCCCGTAATCCCGGCGGCCAGGAGCGCCCGCAAGTCCTGCGTCGTCTCGGGTGAGGCGTGCGCGTCGATGAACCCGGGGATGAGGTAGGCGCCCGAGAGGTCCACGACGACGGTTCCATCCGGGGCGGTCACGGAGCCCCGGGCACCGATATCCCGGATTCGACCGCCCCACACGAGGACCGAGGAAGCAGGCCGGGGTGGCCCTCCGCGGCCGTCGATCACCGTCACATTGGTGAACAGCTCGGACTGCTGCGTGATGAACGTGTCCTGGCCGGCG
Organism: Candidatus Palauibacter polyketidifaciens; assembly: GCF_947581785.1. Lineage (NCBI taxonomy): Bacteria > Pseudomonadati > Gemmatimonadota > Gemmatimonadia > Candidatus Palauibacterales > Candidatus Palauibacteraceae > Candidatus Palauibacter > Candidatus Palauibacter polyketidifaciens. Next base: position 2,360 of record NZ_CANPVO010000028.1, read on the forward strand.
CCGGCTAATCCGTCGGGGAGACCCGCCCCCGTCAGTATCGCCGGGATCGCGAGGAGAGGCCGCCGGACCCGCGTGCCGGTGCGTCGCAACTCAGACCCCGCCGGCCTGCGACCCATCCGCGGACCGGATGTAGAGTTCCCGCTTCGGGTAGGGGATCTCCACGCCGGCCTCCGCGAAGGCGCGGAGCGCCCTCTCGCTGATGTCGTCCGCGATGCGCCGTCGCGCCCTCGCCTCCACGACCCAGACGCGCAGTTGGAGGTTGACCTCGGACGGACCGAAGCTCCGGGCGATGACGATCGGCGCGGGATCGTCCTTGACGCCCTCGACGCCCAGGGCGATGTCCACCAGCAGCGACTTCGCCCGCTCGATGTCCGAGTCGTAGGCGACCGAGAAGGGGATTCGAAGCCGGATGTCCTGGCCGGACATCGTGTAGTTGACGATGTCGCGCAGCATGAGCTGACTGTTCGGGACGACGATGACGAGATTGTCGGGATTGCGGATCTTCGTGGCCCGGAGCCCGATCTCGATCACGTCGCCCCAGGACCCTGTCTCATTGGGCGCGGTCCACAGTTCGATCCGGTCCCCGACCTGGAAGGGACGGTCGACGATGAGGAGCACGCCCGCGATCACGTTGGAGAGCGTGTCCTTGGCGGCGAGCGACAGGGCGAGACCCATGACGCCGGCGCCGGCGAGGAGAGGCGCGATGTTGATGCCCAGCTCCGCGAGCGCGAGGACGATGCCGAGGGCGATGACCGCAAAGCGAATCGCCTTGTTGATCATCGGGAGCGCCGTCTTGTCGAGCGGTGTCGAGGTGCGGGAGACGACCTCCGTCTCGATCGCGGTCAGGAGGTCTCCGACGAACCGGCTCAAGGGGAAGAAGAGAACGCCGATCCAGATCGCATAGACCCATTGGGCTGCGGTGGGCAGGGCCCAGATGTCCAGCAGGCGCCAGACGGCCAGGGCTCCGCTCGAGAGCAGCAGAACCTGGCGGAGCAACCGCACGGCCAGATCGTCGAGCTGCGTCTCGGTTCGCGTGACCCAATGCCTTTGCGCGCGGCCCAGGACCATCAGGGCGATGAGGTAGACGAGTCCGGCGACCGCGATCACGATGAGGCTGGGCAGCCAGCGCGGAGCCATGAAGGCGACCGCTTCGCTCCAAAGTTGTGACAGTCTCTCCATCACGCCTCGCCTCTCTCAGGGTTCGCCCGCCACCGCGTGGCGCCCGCAGCCCCGCCGATGATCGCCGCATGATCCCGCGCAGGATGGTATCGTAATGGTACCGTGGCAGCCTCCTCGCGGATAACTTGGGGGATCGAGCGGCAGGAATCGAACCGGGAGCGATGATGTTGAACGGAAAGTTCGGAAGGATCGGCATCGGAGCAGCCTCGATCGGCGTGGCGCTGCTCGCCGGCGGGTGCGCGCCGGATGCGTCGGCGGAAGACGGACGGACGGCGGCCTCGACTCCCGCAAACGCCATGGTCGATGCGACGCTCGCCGCGACCATCGCCGAGACCCCGACGATCAAGGTCTACAAGTCTCCCACCTGCGGGTGCTGCGCCCTTTGGGTGGACCACATGCGGGAGGCCGGGTTCGAACTCGACGTCGAGGACACCGACGACATGATCGATGTCAAAGTCGACGCGGGCCTGCCGCTCCAACTGCAGTCGTGCCACACGGCGCTTGTGGGCGGCTACGTGTTCGAGGGCCACATCCCCGCAGAGGTCATCGCCCGGTTCCTCGCCGAGAAGCCCTCCGCGAGCGGGCTCGCGGTGCCCGGGATGCCGATCGGGTCCCCCGGCATGGAGTTCGGCGACCGCGTCGATCCGTACGACGTGCTCCAGTTCGACGCCGCAGGCAACACGTCAATCTACGAGAGCCGTTGACTTCGGTGGCCCGCCGAGCGGCCAGGCGGGGCACGGGAGATCGCTAACAACGAGTTCAACCTGCAGCACGTAACGGTCCAGGTGGAATGACCGCGCTCGTCGCTGCGCTCGTCGCGCCGGTGGCCGGAGTCCTCCTCTACGTCTGGCTACACAACCGGCCCCGGACCATGAAGCTGGTCGACACGATCGTCTTCGTGGCGCTGCCGTTGCTCGTCGCCTCGCAGGTCCTGCCGCATGTCTGGCGCGAGCGGCAGATCACCCCTCTGCTCGCCGTCATCGCGGGCGTGGGCGTCCTCTACCTCATGGAGAAGATCTCCCACCGACTCGCCCGCCGAACGGACGATCTCGCGATCCTGCTCGGTGTTGCGTCGATGGTGCTGCACGCCCTCCTGGAGGGCGGCGCCCTGATGCCGGCCACCGTGAATGCCCCGTTCGCCTTCGCCGTCATCCTGCATCGGGTCGCCGTCGGGCTGCTGATCTGGTGGCTACTCGAGCCTCGGCACGGCGTCGTCGCGGCAGCCGGCGGCGTGGGGGCGATTCTGGCGGCGACGGCGATCGGCTTCGGGGCGGGGACGGAGATTCTGCCCGACGGGCACGCGGCCATCGAACTCTACCAGGCCTTCGTCGCGGGATCCCTGCTCCACGTCGTTTTTCACCAGGGGCGACGCGATCACAGTCACGACTGAGGGCTCCCGGGCGCGATGCCGGGCAAGGCTCATCGCCTCGGTAACGTGCGCAACGGCCTCCCCCGGCCCCACCTGCGGATCGGGTACCCGCACGAAGCCTCGGGCGCGGTGCCGGCGAGGAAGAGTTCGGGCTCCCCGCGGCAGCCCCAGCCCGCGCGCAGACCGGTCTCCGGCTGGATGTCTATCCACTCCACTCCCGCCGGCGCGCGGAATCCGCGGCCTCCGTGGGAGCCGAGAACGCGTATCATGAAATCGGCGAAGATCGGGAGCGCGGCCCTGGAGCCGGAAAGACCGATCGGCGTCCCGTCGTCGAACCCCACCCACACCCCCACCGCCAGTTCCGGCGTGTAGCCCACGAACCAGGCGTCACGAGAGCCGTTTGTCGTTCCGGACTTCGCCGCCACGGGACCGCGGTATCCCGCCTCGCGGACACCGCGTCCGGTCCCGCGCTCGACCACGCCGCGCAGCGCGGACGTGATAAGGTACGCCTCCGCCGGGCTGATGACCGCGTCGCTGCGGCCCGCGGTCGTCTCCCGTATGGCACCGTCCCGGCCGAATACGGCGATCGCCGAACGCGGCGGCGTGCGCCGACCCTCCGCGGCCAGCACCGCGTAGGCCGCCGTCAACTCGAGGAGCGTGACCTCGGAGGCGCCGAGCGCCAGACTCGGATACGGCGCGAGCGGCCCCTCGATCCCGAGGCGGCGCGCGGTCTCGATGATTCTCCGGGGACCGACCGCCAGACCTAGGCGCGCAAACGGTACGTTGCGCGACCCTTCCAGCGCCTCGCGCAGTTTGATGGGTCCAAGGAACGCGCGGTCGGCGTTCGCCGGCTCCCACACGCCGGCTGGCGTATCGAGCGCGAGCGGTTCGTCCTTCAGCACGGAAGCCAGGGTGTAGGAAGGATCCGCTCCCGGTGTCAGGGCGGCCAGCGCCACGACCGGCTTGAAGGCGCTTCCCGGTTGACGTCGGGCGTCCGCGGCTCGATTGAACTGCGACTCGCCGTAGGAGCGACCGCCGACCATCGCCAGGATGTCGCCGGTCCGCGGGTCCAGGGCCACGAGCGCCCCCTGAAGCGGCGTGGCCTGTTCCGTCAGACGGGGACGGAGGCGCTCCATGCTGCGGATCCCATTTGACACGGCGGCCTCGGCCGCGCGTTGAAGCTCGGGGACGAGCGAAGAAATCACCGCTGGGCCGGCGCCTTCGGGGTTCAGCGAAGCATCGGCGGCAGCCAGCTCCCGCCGCATGAAATCCAGGTACCAGCGCGCATCGAAGTTCCGCTGCGGAGGACGTCGAATCTCCGGATCGGCTTCGAGTTCGGCGTCGTGGCGAGCGTCGTCCAGGTGTCCGACGGCGTGCATCTGCCGCAGCACCACGTCGCGCCGGGCCCGGGCGCGCTCCGGGTGGCGGTGGGGCGAGTACACGTTCGGTCCCCTGACGATCCCGACCAGCATCGCCGACTGGCCCAACGTCAACTCGGAGACGTCGCGACCGAAGTAGAACTGCGCGGCGCGCCCGAAGCCGTGGATGGCGGCCCCTCGATGCTGCCCGAGATAGATGTGGTTCACATAGGCCTCGAGCAGGCGCTGCTTGGAGAAACGTCGCTCCAGCGCCACCGCGATCGCCGCCTCGCGCACCTTCCGGAGCACGGTGCGATCCGTGGACAGGAAGAGCGTGCGGGCGAGTTGCTGCGTGATCGTGCTTCCCCCCTCCGCGACCCGCCGCTGCCGGAGGTTCGAGAGCGCGGCGCCGGCGATGCGGCGAAGGTCCAGCGCGCCGTGCTCATGGAAGCGGCGATCCTCCACCGTCAACAACGCGTCGACCAGGTGTCCCGGAACCTCGTCGAGCCGGACGGGCACCCGGTCCCGACTGCGCTCGCCGAGGGACGTCCCGATCACCTCGGGATCGAGCAGGAGGCGGGCGAGGTCGTTCCCCTCGACGTCCCGGATCGCGGAGATGCGCCCATTGCTCCGGAAGCGCACCCGCGCCTGAACGCCTGGCTCGAAGAGGCCGCCGAGACGAAGCGCGCGGCGCCCCACGAGAAGATCGCGGCCGCGCGCCCTGAACTCTCCGGTTTGCGGTGTTCCGCCGGAAACCGATCGGTAGCCGACCTTCTCCAGGTGGTCGATGATGCGTCGCGGATCCACCCGATCGCCGGCGCGGAGGGTCCACGGTCGCGCCAGGATGCGCGCCGGGGAGGAAGAGTCGAGGGCGTCGAACTCGCGTGCTACCCGGGCTTCGAAGACCAGATAGCCGAGGCCGGCGGCGAGAATCGCCGCGGCGAGGAGCATGAGCCGCCGGCCCCTGCGCATCTTCCCTCTCGGCGAGCGCCGCCGCCGAGTCCTTCCTCCGTTTCTCACACCGTCTTTGACGCCTCGGGAGGACCAAGGGTTTCCACCGAGGCACCAGCTTGCTCGAAACCGTCGCGAACGCCTAACGTCCGCTGCCCGCGACGCGGCCTTTGCTGCTTTGGCCCTTGCCCCGCCCGGACCGGCGGGAGTCGGAGGAACCTTGCCTTCAGCGTACCCCGTCGAGCGTCGCCTCAGGCGGCTCCGCCTGCTGGCGCCGGCCCTTGCGGCGGTTGGGCTCGCGTGGCCCGCCCTTGCCGATATCGGCGACCTCGCCGCGCAGGAGCCGGGGCAGGCGTATGTGTTCGAGGGCAACGTGCGCGACGCGGGTACCGGCGAACCGCTTGCCGGGGCGCAGGTATCGGTGTTGGAGAGGGGCACCCGGGCGGTGACCCGTGGGGACGGAACCTTCCACCTGACCGGACTCGCCGCGGGCGTGTACACCCTTCGAGCCGATCGCCTGGGATACCGGGGCACCACCGTGGTCATCACCGTCGGGGGCGTGCGCGCGCGCCGAGCGGTGGCGGAGGCGGCGGAGGTCGTAATCCTGCTGGCACCATCTCCCATTGCGATGGCGGACCTGGTGGTAACGGCGACGATCAGCGAGCGCGCCGCATCCGAAGCCCTCCGGCCCGTCGGCATCATGACGGGCGATGACCTGCAGCGCCAGATGACGGCGACGGTGGCGGGGACGCTGGCGTCGATGCCGGGGCTGGCCGCCACGAGGATGGGTCCAACGGTGGCGCAGCCCGTCATTCGGGGGCTGAGCGGGGACCGGGTACAGATGCTCGAGGACGGGACTCCGGTCGGGGATGCCTCCAACTCGGGCTCGGACCACACCACCGCACTCGATCCATCGTCGGCACGGCGGATCGAGGTCGTGCGGGGTCCGGGTGCGCTGCTCTACGGGGGCAACGCGCTGGGCGGGGTCATCAACGTCATCCGCGACGAGATTCCGACGGCCGTGCCGCACCGCTGGACGGGCGCAGCGACGTTCCAGACGGAAACGGCAACCGGCTCGCTGGCGGGCAGCGCGACGGCCGCGTTCGCCGTCGCGGAGCGCGTGCCGCTGCGCGTGGAGGTGGCCGCACGGACGGCGGGAGATTTGAAGACCCCCGCCGGCACGCTGCTCAATACCGACGGGGAGCTGTTTAGCGGGGGTGCCGGGACGGCCTACGTGGCCGATTGGGGTCGCCTGGGGGCGTCCGTCCGCGGCTACCGTAACTACTACGGCATCCCGGGCGGTTTCGTGGGTGGGCACGCGGAGGGGGTGCGCATCGAAATGGAGCGGGCCGCATCGAAGTTCCGGACCGTGGTCGATGAGCCGGTCGGGCCCTTCCACAACCTCCGCTTCGAGGCCACGTACAACTGGTACACGCACCGCGAGCTCGAAGCACCGGACATTCTGGGCACCCTCTTCGACCAGGAGGGCGCGAGCGCGGACTTCCTCGGGCGGCATGGGAGGTTGGGCCCGTTTACGGCGGGTGCGATGGGCGGCCGTGCATCCCGGGTGGACTTCGCCTACGGGGGGTCCCTGCACACGCCTGACACGCGTCGGCTCAGGGCGGCCCTGTACCTGCTCGAGGAGGTCAGCCTCGGCTCCGTCAAGATCGAGTCGGGGCTGCGGTACGACTGGACCCTGGCCGATCCGGCGGAAGACCGGGTGTCGGACATCGGCGAGATCCGCGACCGCGAATTCCACTCCCTGTCGGGGTCGCTGGGTGTCCTTTACAGGTCCGCCTCGGGGATCGTGCTCGGTGCGAGCGCCGTCCGGGCGTTCCGCGCACCCGACATCACCGAACTCTATTCGGAAGGGCCGCACCTGGCGGCGTACGTCTTCGAAGTCGGCAACCCGTCCCTGGAGGGCGAGGTCGGGCGGGGACTCGATGTCTTCCTCCGCTTCGAGTCCGACCGGCTCAGAGCCGAAGTGACCGGTTTCCATAACGACATCAGGAACTACATCTACGGGGAGGATACGGGCCATCTGAGCCGCGTGCGCCTCCCCATCTATCAGTTCCGGGGCAACGACGCCGTGTTCAGCGGCTTCGAGGGCAGCGTGGACATCGACGCCGGGCAGGGGTTGGTGCTCGAGGGGGTGGCCTCATCGGTGAGGGGCAGTCTCACGGGGACCGATCAGCCTCTGCCTCTCGTTCCTCCGCTGAAGGGACATGTGGCCCTGAAGTACGAGAGGCCGTCGTGGTATGTGCGGGCGGAAGCCGAGATGGCGGATCGGCAGGACCGGGTGGGCCAATTCGAGACGCCGACGAGGGGGTACACTGTCTTCAACGCCGCGGCAGGCGTGCGGTTCACGTTCGGCGGACGTCTGAACGTCCTGACCGTGAGCCTCGCCAACGCCGCGAATACCGAATACCGCAACCACCTCTCCCGGGTGAAGGAGATCATGCCGGAGGCCGGGCGGAGTCTGAACCTCAGCTATCGGGTGGTGTTCTGACGCGGCATGTTCCGGACCCTGGCGACGCTACCGTGTCAGCCAGGCGCTGAAGCGCTCGTTCAGTTCGTCCTGGTAGTCGACCCAGAACGCCCAGTCGTAACGAAGCGCGCGGTCCACGTTGCCTTCGCCGGCCGGCATGTGGGGCGCCATGTCGATCCCTGCGACCACATGCGTCGTCACCAGTGGCATGGCCGATCTGCGCGACGGGGAATAGGAGATGCGGCGGGCGATCCGTGCGAGAGTCGCGGCGCTGGTCTTGAATGCCACGTATCTCAGGGCCTCTTCCAGCCTCCGGGTACCCGCGACGATCCCGACCTGGCCCACGTCCAGCAACTGCCCGTCCCACACGATCGTGAACGGTTGGTTCTCCAGGATCTGGGCGTTGAAGATGCGGCCGTTGTACGCCGTGCTCATGACGACTTCCCGGTCGGCCAACATCTGCGGCGGCTGAGCGCCCGCCTCCCACCAGACCACGTCATCCTTGATCGTTTCGAGCTTGGCAAAGGCCCGATCCAGGCCCGCCGGGGTCCTCAGCGTAGCGTACACTTCGTCGAGCGGCACGCCATCGGCGATCAGGGCGAACTCCAGGTTAACCTGCGGCACCCGCCGCATCCCGCGGCGGCCCGGAAACTTCTCGAGGTCGAAGAAGTCGGCCATGGTGGCTGGCCTCTCGCCCGGGAAGTTCTCGTCGTTGTACGCGTACACGGTCGACCAGTACAGATTGCTCACGCCGCACTCGGTCTGGCTCTCGGCCACGAAGTCGTCGGCCGCGGGAGTGCCGTCGGGTCCGGGCGGCAGGGCGTCGATGTCGATCGGCTCGAGCAGCCCCTCGTCGCAACCGCGCACGGCATCGGCGATCTCCAGGTCGACCACATCCCAATAGACGCTGCCGATATCCACCTGGGCCCGGATCTGGGCCAGGCCGCCGTTGTAGGCTTCCAGGCGGACGGGGATGCCGGTCGCCTCGGTGAAGGGAACGTTGGCGGCCTCGTTGACCGCACGGGCGTAGGAGCCGCCCCATGACACGACGGTGATCGCCTGCCCGCCGAGGGGGAGGAGCGGGACGCCGGAAAGGAGCGCGGCAAGCGCCAGAGCTTTCATCTTGTTTCTCCTTGCGTTCTTCGAGCGCCGACGTCGGAATGCCGTCACCCGGCCGCCCGAAAATGCACGGCGAAGGTGTCCAGGTCGATGTTCGATCCGGAGAGTACGACGCCGGTGTGACGGCCTTCCAGCCTCTCCCGGAGGGGACCGCAAGCGGCGGCGAGCGGAGCGGCGGACGCAGGTTCGGCGACGAGCTTCGCGTCGAGGAACAACGCCTTGAGGGCGGCGCGGATCGCGTCGTCATCGACGAGCACGACATCGTCCACGTAGCGCTGCACGAGTCCGAAGCTGTACGGCGCCGCGTGAGGGGCGCCGAGGCTGTCCGCGATCGTGTCAATGCGATCGAGCGCCACCGGCTCGCCCGCATCGAGGCTGCGTCGCATGGAGGCGGCGCCGACGGGCTCCACCCCGTAGACCCTGCACGCGGGCATGAGCTGTTTCACGATGCTCGCCGTGCCGGAGATGAGACCTCCGCCCCCGATCGGCACGACGATCGCATCGAGGTCCGGAAGTTGTTCGGCGACCTCGAGGCCCACGGTCGACGTGCCGAAGACGGTCGCCTCCCCCTCGAACGGATGGATCGCGAGCCGACCCTCCTGCCCGGCGATCTCTTCCATGCGCGCGAATCCGCTCGCCCCGTCGTCCGCGAACTCGATCTCCGCCCCGAAGTTCCGGCAGCGCGCGATGCGAGCCGGGTTCGCGGATGACAGCATCACCACCCTGGCGGTCGTGCCGGCGGCTCGAGCCGCGTACGCCACGGAGATGGCATGATTCCCGGCGCTCACGGCCGTGACCCCTCGCTGCAGCGTCGCCGCGTCCGCGCAGAGGACGTTGTTCAGAGCGCCCCGGACCTTGTAGGAACCCGTGCGCTGGAACAGTTCCAGTTTGAGGAAGACCTCCGACCTTTCGGGGAGCGGAGCAATTTCGGGGTCGGGCACCCACCGCCGCACCGGCGTGCGTTCGATCCACCGCGACACGCGCGCCCGGGTCTCTCGACTCTGTTCGGGCGTCGGCCCCTGCAACTCGCCCATCGGATCGGCCATTGTACGTCCCGCAGTCAACGTGGTCGGGAATTCGGCGCGCGCCGGCGCGAAGCATCGGGCGTGAGCCGGCGTGAAGCCACTAGCATACGCACTTGACAGGCACGCGGCAGAGTGCGATCCTCCGCGGCCATGACGAACACCCATGCGTTTTTTGGCCATTATTACTACCACCGCCAGAGCGGAGGCCGGTGATCGTCTAGCTTTATCCTGAACCAAGGTTGCGAACGATCGACGCCGGCCCCGAGGGGGTCGGCTTTTTTTTCGCTGCCTCCCCGCCGGTGTCGGCCAAGAGCCGACGACAATGACCCACGAAACGACAAGACTCGCCCTTCCCAAGGGACGCATGCAGACCGGCGTACTCGACCTGTTGACCGCCGCCGGCGTGCGCGTGGACCTCGGGGAGCGCCGTTACCGTCCGTCCATCTCCGTGGCCGGATTCAGCGCCAAGCTGCTCAAGCCGCAGAACGTGGTGGAGATGCTCCACGCCGGCTCGCGCGACGTGGGGTTCGCGGGAGCGGACTGGGTCGCGGAACTGGACGGAACGCTCGTTGAGCTGCTCGATACCGGGCTCGACCCGGTGCGGGTCGTGGCGGCGGCGCCCGTCTCCGTGGCAGAGCGAGGGCTGGTGGCGGGTGTCCCCCTAACCATCGCTTCCGAGTACCGGCGGCTCACATCGCGCTGGATCGAGGCGCGCGGCCTCGACGCCACCTTCGTTCGATCCTACGGCGCCACCGAGGTGTTCCCGCCCGAAGACGCCGATGTGATCGTCGACAACACCGCCACCGGCGCCACGCTGGAGGCCAACGGCCTCGAGATCGTGGACGAAGTCATGCGTTCCTCGACCCGCTTTTATGCGAACCCGCGCGCCCTCGACGACGCGCGGCACCGGGAGCGAATCGAAGACCTCGTTCTGGTGATCGAATCCGTGATCGAGGCCCGGCGGCGGGTGATGCTTGAGCTCAACGTGGACGCCGGAGGGCTGGACGATCTCGTGGCGGTCCTTCCCTGCATGCGCAGGCCGACGGTATCCCGGCTGCACGGGGATGGGGGATACGCGATTCGCGTTGCGGTGCCCCGGGACGCCCTGCCGACGTTGATCCCGCTGGTGAAGGCGCGCGGGGGCACGGATCTCGTCGTGACCGCACCGGGGCAGATCGTCGCATGAGCCCCGCGGTGGTGAAGGTTCGGGCCGACGAGTTGCTGAGACTCGACCACAACGAGCGCCTCTTTCCGGCGCCCGAACTGGTCCCTCTCCTCGCCCGCGTGCCGGCGACGGCGCTGACGCGATACCCGGACCCGACAGGGCTGGAGCGACTTCTGGCTCGCCAATGGGGAGTCGGAGCCGACCGCACCCTCGTCACCGGCGGGGCGGACGACGCGATCGACCGCATCTGCAGGCGGTGGCTCGCCGACGGCAGGGAGATGGTCACCGTGGTGCCGACGTTCCAGATGATGCCGACCTTCGCCCGGCTCGCGGGCGGACGCGTGCGCGAGATCCCCGCGCTGGACGATCCCGCCCCGCTTGAACCGACGCTGGACCGGCTCGGCGAGCGAACCGGACTCGTGACGGTGATCTCTCCCCACAACCCCACGGGCCGGGTCGCTTCCGCGGCGCGGATGCTGGAAATCGCGGAGCGGCTGCCGAACGGCGCGATGCTGCTCGCCGACCTCGCGTACGTGGAGTTCGCCGACCGCGATCCGACGGCGGCGTTCCTGGAGCGCGACAACATCCTCGTGGTGCGGACGCTCTCGAAGGCGTGGGGGCTCGCGGGGCTTCGCGTGGGCTATGTGCTGGGGTCGCGGACCGCGATCGCGGAGTTGCGGGCCTCGGGATCTCCGTTTCCGCTCTCGAGCCCGTCGGTCTGGCTCGCGGAAAGGGCGCTGGAACTCGGAGACCGGGTCACGGCGGACTATGTGGCGGCGGTCCGGTCCGAACGGGACCGGCTCTACGCGGCGCTCGGCGAAGCGGGGGCGGCGCCGTTCGCCTCGGAGGCGAACTTCATCCTCGCCTCAACGGAACGTGCGGCGGCGCTGGAGCGCCGATTCCGACGGTCCGGGATCGCGGTACGCCTCTTCGCGGACCGGCGGGACCTGATCCGCATCACCGTTCCCGGGGACGAGGAGGTGTTCCAGCGCCTTCTTTCGGTACTCGCCGCGGACTCCCCGGCCGCGGCTTCGACCATCAACGGAAGAGGAGTTCGATGAGCGCCGACGATGGTGCCCCCAGAACGGGGGAACGAACGCGGGAGACGCTCGAAACCCGCGTCGAGGCACGAGTGAACGTGGACATCCGCGGATCCGGCCGCGTGCAGACGGGTCTGCCCTTCCTCGATCACATGATCGGAGCCGCCGCCTTCCACGGCGGGATGACGCTGGATCTCCGCGCCCGCGGCGATCTGGACGTCGACGATCACCACACGGTGGAGGACTGCGGACTCGTCTTCGGCGCCGCGCTAAGGGACGCGCTGGGGCAAAGGCAGGGGATCCGGCGTTTCGGCTACGCCTACGCGCCTCTCGACGAGGCGCTCGCGCGGGCGGTCGTGGACCTTTCCGGCCGGCCGTTCGCCGCGGTGGATCTGGGACTTCGGCGAGAGATGCTGGGCACCGTGGCGACGGAGAATCTGAGCCACTTCTTCGGCTCGATCGCAACGGCGGCACGCCTCACGCTTCACCTCGACGTGATCCGGGGAGAGAACGACCACCACCGCGCCGAGGCCGCGTTCAAGGCCTTCGGGCTGGCCCTCGCCGAGGCGGTCGGTCGACGCGCCACGGCCGGAGTCCCGAGTACGAAGGGGATGCTGGATTCGGGTGAGGACCCCGCTGCGCAGACCGCGAAGGACTCGAGGGTGGAGATCCTCGAGACGGTGTCGCCATGAACGCCGCCCGCATCGGAACGGGAGGGGAAGTCGGCATCGTCCCTACGGGCGTGGCAAATCTCGAAGCCGTCCGGTCGGCCTTCCGGCGGCTCGGACGGACGCCGCGGGTCCTGGATTCGGCGGCGGACATCGAGCGTGCGGAGTACGTCGTCCTGCCCGGCGTCGGGTCGTTTGCCGACGGGATGGCCGAGTTGCGGCGCCGGGGCTGGGAGGAGGCGCTCCGCCGCCGTGTCGAGTCGCTCCGGCCGACGCTGGGGATCTGTCTCGGGTTGCAGTTGTTGTGCGACGCGAGCGACGAGGCTCCCGGCATTCCCGGGCTTGGCTGCGTTTCGGGGCGGTCGGTGCGGCTGGACGGCGCCGGCCGCGTGCCGCAGCTGGGCTGGAACCGGATTGCGGCCCCGGGTGCGGCCGTCTTCCTGCGTCCGGGCATCGTCTACTTCGCCAACTCCTATCGGCTTGAAGAGGTTCCGGCGGGATGGACGGGGGCGACGGGCCGCCACGGGACCCGCTTCGTCGCCGGGTTCGAGCGGGGCGGAGTCCTTGCGTGCCAGTTCCATCCGGAGTTGTCGGGGCGGATTGGCGCCGCCCTGCTGAACCGCTGGCTTGAAGAGGCTCCGGCGGCGGCGGAGGCCTCGGAGGGGATGACGGACCGGACCCGCATGGCGGCCGCGTGCTGAACGTCCGCGTCATCCCGTGCCTGGACGTGAAGGACGGCCGGGTCGTGAAGGGGGTCCGCTTCGCGAATCTCGCGGACCAGGGCGATCCGGCGGCTCTGGCTCGCCGCTACGAGCGGCAGGGCGCGGATGAGATCGTCATCCTCGATGTGTCGGCGACGGCGGACGGACGGCTGGCACGGTTCGAGACGATCGGCCGCGTGCGGGATGAGATCTCGATCCCGCTCACGGTCGGGGGCGGCGTGCGGACGGTGGAGGACGGGGGCTCCCTGCTGCAGGCGGGCGCGGACCGGGTGTCGGTGAACACCGCGGCCGTGGAGCAGCCCGAGCTTCTCGCCGGACTGTCGTCGCGCTTCGGTGCCCAGTGCGCGGTTCTCGCGCTGGATGCCGCGCGGGCGCCATCCGATGGCTGTCCGAGCGGCTTCGAGGTCCTGACCCACTCGGGGAGCAACCGTACCGGGCTCGACGCCGCGGAATGGGCTCGGCGCGGGACGGAGATGGGGGCCGGAGAGATCCTGCTCACGAGCTTCGACCGCGACGGGACGCGCAGCGGATACGACCTGGCGCTGATCGGAGCGATCCGCGAGGCCGTGACGGTGCCGATTGTGGCCTCCGGCGGCGGTGCGCACCCCGGCCACATGCGCGCCGCCGTGGACGCGGGCGCCGACGCGGTGCTCGCGGCGTCGATCTTCCACCAGGGCGACTGGTCGATCGGCAGACTCAAGGATCGACTGCAGCAGCTCGGCGTCGTGGTGCGTCGATGATCATCCCATCCATCGACCTCATGGGCGGCCGGGCCGTGCAGCTTCGCCAAGGCGCCACGCTTGAAATCGACGCGGGCGATCCGCGGCCTCTCGCGGAGAGGTTCGCGGTCGCGGGGGAAGTCGCGGTCATCGATCTCGATGCGGCTCTCGGCCGCGGAGACAACGCCGCCCTCATCAGGGAACTGCTGCCACTCGCACCGTGCCGGGTAGGCGGCGGCATTCGGTCCCGTGAGGCGGCGCTCGACTGGCTCGACGCGGGCGCGCGGCAAGTGATCCTGGGCACGGCGGCGAATCCCGATGTCCTGGGCGAACTCCCGGCGGAGCGCGTGATCGCCGCGCTCGACGCGCGCGATGGCGAGGTCGTCGTCGAGGGCTGGCAGCGCGGGACGGGTCGCGGCGTCATCGGGCGGATGGAGGAGCTCGATGGTCTCGCGAGCGGCTACCTGGTCACCTTCGTGGAGGTCGAAGGCACGCTGGGCGGGATCCCGCTGGATCGCGTCGCCGCCCTCGTCGCGGCTGCGGGATCCGCCCGCGTCACGGTGGCGGGGGGCGTCCGCGAGGTTTCGGAGATCGCGGCACTCGACCGAATGGGCGCGGACGCGCAGGTGGGGATGGCGATCTACAGCGGACGCATGGAGCTGGGCGACGCGATCGCGGCTCCTCTGAAGTCCGACCGGGCCGACGGACTTTGGGCGACAGTGGTCGAGGACACGGGCGGGCGCGCGCTCGGGCTCGCATGGTCGAGCGCGGAGAGTCTGCGCACCGCCGTCAGGGAACGGCGCGGCGTCTACCAGAGCCGCTCACGGGGGCTCTGGAGGAAGGGTGAGACGTCCGGCGCCACGCAGGAACTCGTCCGGGTGGCGGCGGACTGCGACCGCGACACTCTGCGCTTCACGGTACGACAGCACGGGACCGGCTTCTGTCACACGGGCACCCGGACGTGTTTCGACGATCCGGTCGACCTCGAGACCCGCCTTCGCGAGCGGCTCGCCGACCCGGAGCCGGGCTCGCTCACCGCGCGGCTCGCCGGGGATCCGGAACTGCTGCGGGGGAAACTCGTCGAGGAGGCGCAGGAACTGGCCGAAGCCGGATCGAAGGCGGACGCGGTCGCGGAGTTCGCGGACCTCTACTACTTCGCCCTCACGCGGCTCCTGAAGGCCGGCGGCTCCCTCGAGGATGTACGTCTCGAACTCGAGCGGCGCGCCCTCAAGGTGCGTCGCCGAGCCCCGAGGGCGCCGGGGGAGGCGACCGGTCGGACGGCTTCGGCACCCGCCGCCGCGGCGGGCGGGATCCTGCCGCCGATCGGCCTCGATGAGGCCGTGCGGGCGGTGCGCTCGCCGGCGCTCGACCCGGCAGCCCTCGAGGTCGCGCGAACGATCCTGGACGATGTCGAGCGGCGCGGGGAGCCGGCGCTCCGCGAGCACGCCGAGCGGCTCGGCGACCTCGAGCCGGGCGACGATCTGCTCCTCGACCGGTCGGCTCTCGAGCGCGCGGCGGAAGCACTGCATGCCGACGACCGCGAATTGCTGAACCGCGTGGCGGACCGGATCCGCGCGTTCGCTGAGGCCCAGCGGGCATCCGCGAACGACCTCGAGACGCCGGTCGCGGGCGGTCGCGGCGGCCATCGGCTCGCCCCCGTCGGAGCGGCCGGCTGTTACGCGCCCGGGGGGCGCTTCCCTCTCCCGTCCTCGGTGCTCATGACCGTCATCCCCGCGAGGGTGGCGGGCGTGGACGACGTGTGGGCCGCATCGCCGCGCCCGACCGCGGCGGCCCGGGCCGCGGCCTTCATCGCCGGCGCGGACGGCCTGCTGGCCATCGGCGGCGCGCAGGCGATCGGCGCGCTCGCCTTCGGCGTCGGAGGCGTCTCCCGCTGCGAGAAGATCGTGGGGCCGGGCAACCGGTTCGTCACCGCGGCCAAGCGCCTCCTCTACGGCCGGGTCGGCCTCGACACCATCGCCGGTCCATCCGAGCTGCTCGTCGTCGCCTCGCCGGATGCGGAGCCGGCGCGCGTCGCGGCCGACCTGCTCGCCCAGGCCGAGCACGACCCGGACGCCGTCCCGCTCCTGTGCGCCTTCGACGAAGCGACCGTCGAGGCCGTACGCGAAGAGACCGAGCGGCAGCTGGCCACGCTCCCGACCGCACCGATCGCGCGTCAGGCCCTGGCGGCCGGCGGCGCCCTCCTCGTGGCAAGCCTCGACGAGGCCGCCGCCATCTGCGACGCCGTGGCGCCGGAGCACCTGCAACTGCACGGCGAGCGGGCCGAGCCGCTGGCTCCGCGCGTCCACCGGTACGGATCGCTCTTCATGGGGGCGGCCACACCCGAGGCGGCCGGCGACTACGGAGCCGGACCGAACCACACGCTTCCCACGTCGGGCGCCGCGGCGTTCGACTCGGGACTCTCGGTGTTCTCGTTCCTGCGTCGACCGACGTGGCTGACGCTCTCGCCCGAAGATGACGCCTACGAGGATCTGCTGCGGGACACCGCCGCGCTCGCCCGACTGGAGGGGCTGGAAGCGCACGCGCTTTCGGCGGAACTCCGGCTCACGGCGGCGGCCCGGGGAGATCGCCGTCGGAGGGTCCGCGCCTCGTAAGGTGGTCGAGGGCACGGTCCACGGCGTCCTTCGTCGAGGCCGTGATCCCTCCCCTCTCGTACTCCTGTACCGCCAGCCGCTCCAAGCGGTCGACGAGCGCGTCGACTCCGGGCCGGGGGGCCGACGTCAAGGGCCGAACATGATCCGTGGCGCCGAACAGGTTGATCCAGTACTCCGTCCGGCGCCCCCACTCCAGCAGATCGTAGAACTGCCGACCCGCCCGGGGCCCGAGTCCGAGTACGTCGAGGAGGGCGACGAAGAGCGAGATCGGCAGCAGCAACGCATCCCTCAGGCCATCGAGGAGCAGCTTCAGCTGAAAGACGGCCACGTCGCGGAGGAGCGTCCAGCGCGAGGGAACGATTTCGGGTTGCAGGGTTGCTCCGACCGGGAACTCGCTCATCCTGTCTCTCGATTCCTTGATCCGTGAAATAAACTTCGCGGCTTCGTGTACCCTCGCGTAGCGAACAGTCACCACAGATCCACAGCGGTGCCCGCGACCATGGGAGCCACAATTGAACAGCTCGGAGGCAACCGACCGGATGCTCGTTCTTCGCGCGCAGCGTGGCGAGCGTGCGGCCTTCGGCGAACTCGTCACACGATACATGCAGCGTGCCTACTATACCGCGCTCGGCCTCGTCGGGAACCACGACGACGCCCTGGACCTCTCTCAGGAGGCCTTCGCCAGGGCGTTCCGCGCGCGCGCCAGGATCGACCCCGAACGTCCCTTCTTCCCCTGGCTGTACCAGATCATCCGCCGACTCTGTTTCAACCATACGCGGGACCAGCGGTCACGCCGACTGAAACTCGAACAGGCCGGCAGCTGGCTTACGGACACGACGATGGGACGGCGCCCTCTCAGCCCCGATCAGGCGGTCGTGCGTGCCGAACTGCGCGAACAGGTCGGGGCGGCCATCGAACGCCTCCCGGAACGGGAACGGGAGACGCTCGTCCTGCGCGAGTTCGAGGAGCTGCGGTACCGGGAGATCGCCGAGTTGCTGGGGATCCCGATCGGCACGGTGATGTCGCGCCTCTATCGGGCGCGGCGGTCCCTCGCACGCGAGATCGAAACGGCGGGAACCCGTCCCGGCCAGGAGGGAGGTTCGGGCGATGAGTGAGAGAAACGTGAGTCCGCCCGGCGACGAGCGGGTGCGCCATCTGATGATGGCCGAACTGGACGAGGAGATTTCGGGAGAGGGACGTCTCGAACTCGAGTCCGCGCTCGGGGAGGACCCGGGCCTTCGCGACGAACTGGCAACATACCAGCGCCTGAAGGAGGTCACCGACACCATGACTCCGCTGAAGCCGCCGGAGGAAACCTGGGACAGCTACTGGGAGCACGTCTATCGCCGGCTTGAACGCGGCATCGGCTGGGTTCTGGTCTCGCTGGGGACGATCGTCGTTGGGACGTGGGCGCTGTGGACGGCCGTAGGCGAGCTGATTCGGGACACGACGATGCCCGCGTACATTCGCTGGGGCATGCTCGCGCTGATCGCGGGCTTCGTGATCCTCTTCGTCTCCGTCGTCCGCGAGCGCCTGTTCATGCAGAAGAAAGACCCCTACAAGGACGTGATCCGATGATCATCACCTCCCGAAACGACCTCGCCGGATACCGGATCCTGGAGGAGTTCGGCCTCGTCCGCGGCAGCACGATCCGGGCGCGCCACCTGGGCCGCGACATACTCGCGGGTCTCAAGACCATCGTGGGAGGCGAGATCCAGGAGTACACGAAGATGATGGCCGAAGCGCGGGAGCAGGCGGTCGATCGGATGGAGGCCGAGGCGGCGGCCGCCGGCGCGAACGCGATCCTCTGTGTCCGCTTTTCGACCTCCTATATCCTGGGAGGGACCGCCGAGATCGTGGTCTACGGCTCCGCCGTGAAGGTCGAGGAGAGCTGACCGTGGCGCTGAGAATGCTTGTCGCGGCCGGGTGTGTGCTCTCCTCTCCAGCGCTGGCGCAGGAGCCGGATCCCGACCCGGCGGAAGGCGCCGGCGTCGAGGGCCGGTGGGCGGGATCCGTCGTTCTTCCCACGGCCGAGTTGCCCTTCGCGGTCACCTTCGAGCGCGCCGATGGAGCGCTCTCCGCGAGCATGGACATCCAGGGTCAGGTCGGTCTGCCTCTCACAGCCGTGTCCCACGCCGACGGCCGCGTGCATTTCGAACTCGAAACCCCGATCGGTCTCGCCGCGTGGGACGGAGCCCTCACGGGTGACACCATCGAGGGTGACACCATCGAGGGCGAATTCACCCAGGGCGTCGTGACCGCCACGTTCTCCGTGTCGCGGGCCGATCTTCCGGAAGCGGGGGCGGAAGAGCCGCCCCCGTACCGGGAGGAAGAGGTCTCGTTCGAGAACGGCGACGTACACCTCGAGGGCACGCTGACGCTTCCGGAAGGGACGGGACCGTTCCCGGGCGTCGTCCTGATCACGGGTTCGGGACCCCAGGACAGGGATGAGATCGTGGCCGGGTTCGCCGTCTTCCGCCTCCTCTCGGATCACCTCACGCGGCAGGGGATCGCGGTCCTCCGGTATGACGATCGTGGCGTCGGCGGCTCGTCGGGGAGCGTCGCCACCTCCACCTCGGCCGACTTCGCGGGCGACGCGCTCGCCGGCCTCGCGCGGCTGGCGGAGCATCCGGCTGTCGACCCGGCCCGGGTCGGCCTCGTGGGGCACAGCGAAGGGGGCATCATCGCCCCCATCGCGGCCTCACGCTCGGACGCCGTCCGCTTCACCGTGCTGCTGGCCGGTTCGACCGTGCCCGGCACCGAGATCCTGTACGAGCAGTCCGCGGCCATTCAGCGCGCGAGCGGCGTGCCCGAGGACCGCATCGCGTGGAATACCGACTTCCAGCGCCGTTTGTTCGCGGCCCTTGAGGCGGGTGAGGGCCTCGAGGCATATCGGGAGGAGCTGGGGGCCACCATCCGCGAGGGCATCGAGACCCTGCCCGAGGCGCAGCGCGCCGCGATCTCCGACGTGGACGCCTACGTGCAGGGCCAGATCGACGCGCAGATCGACCGCGTCGAGACGCCCTGGTTCCGCTATTTTCTCACGTACGATCCGACCGAAGGTCTGCGGGGCACGCGGGTGCCGGTGCTCGCACTCTTCGGCGGGCTCGACCTGCAGGTGCTCCCCGACCAGAACCGCCCGCCGCTGGAGGAGGCGCTGGCCGGGAACCCGGACGTGACGGTCGAGGTGCTCCCGCGTGCCAATCACCTCTTCCAGGCCGCGACGACCGGATCCCCGGCCGAGTACGCGCTGCTCGAGAAGCGTTTCGTCGACGGCTTCCTCGACACGATCTCCGACTGGATCCTCGCCCGCTTCAGCAGCTGACGGTTCGGAGCTACTGCTGTCGCAACCCGTTCACCCGCCGGGCCCAGAGGGCGGCCCGCTGCCGGAAGACGGACGGGTTGGCGAGCCAATCCGCGAAGCCCGTGCGGCGTTCGTCGGTCAGCCAGTCGATTCGGGCATCGATGCAGGCCAGCAGATCGCGGTCCTCCGCGTCCAGCGTGAACCCCCCGAATTCGGCGAGGGAATCCCGGGCGGCCACAGTGAACTCTCCGCCCGACCTGTGCGCGGCCTCGCCGCTTCCGATTTCCCCCTGGGCCACGGCGTCGATGCGTCCATCGCGCAGGGCGTCGAACAATTCCTGATCGCCGGACTCCCGGCCGAGGTACACCACCTGCGGCATGTCGCTGGATGGGGGGTGAAAGCGGGTCCGGCCCTCAAGGACGGGCGATGCCATGGCGGCCGTGATCGTAAACGCCCCCGTCCCATCCGCCACGACCGTGCCGGCCGGCGTCTCCACGCGCGTCCCCGCTCGGAGCACACCGGAACCGTCCACGATTCCCGTGATCTGGAGCAGCCGCGCTTCACCCGTTGTCCCCGCAAGGACGCCCACGCGCACCGCACTCGTGAGCGCGTGGTAGGATGAGAGCCGCGCGGCATCCTCGCTGCGCACCAGGAGCGACTGGCGGAACGTGATGTGGCCGGACGTGAACGCAACCGCCCGGGCACCGGTATCGTCGAGCGTCCGTGACTCGAGAATCGTGATGCCGCCGCCGGCCATGTCGAAGTCCGGCGTCGCGGGCAGAAGCCAGATTCCGGGCCAATCGACGATCGGGCGGCGCACGAAGGAGAGTCCGGTCCCGGGCATGGCCTCGAGCGCGCTGAGGAGGTCGGCCTCGTAGCCCATGTGCCGACTGAACCCGGGCGAGTTCGGGTTCTCATCCGCGCTGTAGCTTACGGGCGCGAAGAGTGCGTAGAACGCCACCGTGAGCGGAGCGTCGCCGCATGTGGCCGACAGCGGCGGCTCCACGGCGCCTCCGCAGCCCACACCGACGATCGCAAACCCGGCCACCAGCCGCCGCACGATCGGCTCTATCGCCTTTGACTTCAGCTCGACACCTCGCTCAGCCATCGGCCCACAGTGAGACCGCGTTTTCGACATGTGTTCGGAGACGGTATTCTTGACGAGCAGACTTCCGCCAGAGACCGGCATCCTGTGCCCCTGGCAGCCAACGACGACGACCGCCAAAAAGACCCGATTCGAGGAGACGCACCCGCGATGTACGCACGATATGCCTGGCCCTTCAAGGGACTCATCGTCTCGATCCCCCTTGGCATGGCCATCGTCGGGGGCATCCCGGCTGGGGCGGCGGCCCAGGCGCCGGGTGACGAGGTGCGGCGCCTCGCCGAACATCCCGCGGTGCAGAGAGCCTTCGGGATCATCGAGGAACTCGAACCGAGGACGATCCGCGAACTCATCGAACTCACGCAGGTACGGGCACCCCCCTTCATGGAGGAGGAGCGTGCCCGGGTCTACGCGGAGTGGCTCCGCGAGGCCGGCGCCGACTCCGTGTCCATCGACGAAGAGGGCAACGCGATCGGGATCCGATACGGCCGGGGCGGCGCGCGGGGATCGACGCCGGAGGGGGAGCGGCGGATCGTCGCGTTGTCGGGGCACCTGGACACGGTGTTCCCCGAGTTCGTCGACGTGACGGTTGAGCAGCGCGGAGACACGCTGTTCGCCCCCGGCATAGGCGACGACACGCGCGGCCTCATCGCGGTCCTCACGGTGCTGCGGGCGCTCGAGGCCGCCGGCATCGAGACGGAGGCGGACGTTCAGTTCATCGGGACGGTCGGGGAGGAAGGGCTCGGCGACCTGCGCGGGATGAAATACCTGTTTCGCGAGGGCGCCGACCCCATCCACACCTGGATCGACGTCGACGGCACGGGACTGGGGAGAATCGTGAACAAGGGGCTCGGCTCCCATCGCTTCCGCGTCATCTTCCGGGGCCCGGGCGGCCATTCGTGGGGGGCGTTCGGGCTCGCGAACCCGGCCCACGCGCTGGGACGCGGGGTCCGGCACTTTCAGGACGTGGCGGACACGCTCACGCGCTCCGGGCCTCGCACGAGTTACAACGTGGGCCGGATCGGAGGCGGGACCTCGGTGAACGCGATCCCCTTCGAGGCGTGGATGGAGGTGGACATGCGGTCGGAGAGCGCGGAGAGCCTCGGGCGCATCGACACCGCCTTCCGGGGGGCGATGCGCCGGGCGCTGGCGGAGGAAAACGCCCTGCGCCGCGCGGGACCCGAGATCGAACTCGAACTGGACCAGATCGGAGACCGTCCCTCGGGAGAGGTCGCGGACGACCATCCCCTTGTCGAGCGGGCGATCGAGGTCATGCGGATCTTCGGGACCCAGCCCGAACTCACGCGCTCTTCCACCGATTCGAACATCCCGATCGCACTCGGCATCCCCGCGGTGACGATCGGAAGCGGCGGCGTGGGAGGCGGCGCCCACTCACCCGCCGAATGGTGGATCAACCGCGACGGCCACCTCGGGATCCAGGCGAACCTCCTCCTGCTGGTGAGCGAGGCGGGCCTGGCCGAGACCATCCCCTGAACACCTCCCGGCGGGCCGCCAGCGCCGGGTTCGGCCTTCACACGGCGGCGGCGGTCGTCGTCGCCAACATGATCGGAACCGGCGTCTTCACGAGCCTCGGATTCCAGCTTGAGTCCCTGAGATCCGGGTTCGCCCTCCTCATGCTGTGGGTCGTGGGCGGGGTCGCGGCCGTGTGCGGCGCCCTCACCTACGCCGAACTGGGATCGACGATCCGGCGCTCGGGGGGCGAATACACCTTCCTCTCGCACATCTACCACCCGGCGGCCGGCTTCGTCTCGGGCTGGATCTCGGCCACGATCGGGTTCGCGGCCCCCACGGCGCTGGCCGCGATCACGTTCGGGACGTACCTCTCGTCCGTCTTTCCGGTGCTGCCCTCCCGGTGGCTCGCCGTCGGGCTCGTCGTGCTGCTCTCCGTCGTCCATGGACGCACGCACCGCACCTCGGGCGGCTTTCAGCGCTGGTCGACGACGGCCAAGGTCGCGCTGATCCTCGCCTTCGTCGCAGCCGGGCTGTCTCTCGTCGCGGCACCACGGGAGGTCGGCGTGCTCCCCTCGGCGGACGGCGTGTCGAACGTGTTCTCCGCCGGGTTCGCCGTGTCTCTCATCTTCGTGTCGTATTCGTATTCCGGGTGGAACGCCGCGACGTACGTGACGAGCGAACTCCGCGATCCGCGGCGCACGCTCCCCCGCGCGCTGGCGACCGGGACGCTGCTCGTGATGCTGCTCTACGTCGGACTCAATTACGTCTTCCTGCGGGCCGCCCCCGCCGAGGAAATGGCGGGACGGCTCGAGGTGGGATACATCGCGGCGGGGTACATATTCGGGCCGGTGGGGGCCGACCTGATGGGGATCACCCTCGCGCTCCTCCTCGTTTCCACGGTGAGCGCCATGGTGCTCGCGGGTCCGCGCGTCCTCCACGCGATCGGCGAGGACTACCCGACCTTCCGGTTCCTGAGTTCGATCAACGCGCGCGGAACGCCCGGAGCGGCCATCTTCACGCAGGCCGCGATCAGCCTCCTCTTCATCCTCACGGAGTCCTTCGAGACGATCCTTGTCTTCTCCGGTTTCACGATGGGCCTGAACACGTTCCTGGCGGCGGGCGGGGTGTTCCTCCTTCGCCGACGGCAGGCCTCGGGCGGACAGTCCGCGACGGGCGATGGACCCGCCGGCGAACCGTACCGGACCTGGGGCTATCCCGTCACGCCGCTCATCTTCCTGGCGGTGACGGGTTGGACGCTCGCCTACATCCTCCGCGACCGCCCCCTCGAAGCGGGGCTGGGACTGGGGCTCATCGCTGTCGGACTCGGCATCTACGCGGTCACGCGGGCCCGCGACCGAAGGACTCGCGCTTGAACCCGAGCCCGCACACGGCTTCCCCGAAGGCCCTGCTGCTCGCGTTTGCGGCGGTGTACCTGGTCTGGGGATCGACCTACCTGGCCATCCGTTTCGGCGTGGAAACGATCCCGCCCTTCCTCCTCGGCGGCACGCGCTTCCTGGCGGCGGGTGTGATCCTCGCCGTCGTGTCCCGCCGTCGGGGCGCGCCGGTCCCGAAACCTTCGGAATGGAGGGCTGCCACCATCTCGGGCGTGTTCATGGTCGTGGGCGGTAACGGACTCGTATGCTGGGCGGCGCAGTACGTGCCCTCGGGACTCACGGCTCTGCTCGTGGCAACGGTACCGCTGTGGCTCGTCGCGATCGCGCGCGTGGGGCCGGACCGGGAGACGGCGAGCCCCATGGAAGTCGCGGGACTCGTGCTGGGCCTCGGGGGCGTGGCGCTCCTCGTGGGGACCTCCGGGGCGGAAGTCGGCATTCGCGGGGCGAGCGCGAACCAGGTCGCGGCCGGAGCGCTCGTCGTCGTGGGGGCGTCGCTATGCTGGGCGATCGGCTCCATGTACAACCGGCGGGCCGCGCTGCCGCAGCCGCCGCTCTACGGGACGGCGCTGACGATGGCCGCCGGGGGCTTGATCCTCGTACTGATCGGACTGGCGGCGGGAGAGTTCGGCCGCCTGTCGCTCGGCGACGTGTCCCTTCGGTCGTGGCTGTCGCTCGCCTATCTGACGGCGATGGGGTCGATCGTGGCCTTCTCGGCCTACATGTGGCTCCTGCGCACGGTGCGGCCGGCCGCCGCGGGCACGTACGCGTACGTGAACCCGGTCGTGGCGCTCCTTCTGGGCTGGTGGCTCGCGGACGAGGCGTTCACGCTGCCGATGCTGGCGGGCACCGTGATCATCGTGGCGGGAGTCGTGCTGGTACAGCGGGGGCGGGCGCCGAAGGGCGGCCCGAGGCCGGCGACCGTGCGGGCGCCAGCCTCAAGGTAGCCCCCCGCGCGGTCAGAGGGAGAGCGGAGGCCGGCGCCGCTGCTGCTGCTCGGCCAGGTATTCGCGGTACTTCTCAATCTGCTCTTCGCTCAGCACCTCGGCGAGCTTCGTTTCCGTCTCCTGCTGGAACTCCTGCATCATCTGCATCATGGCGTTGCGGTCCATCGAACCCCGCGCGGCCTGGAAGCGCTCGCGGCGGCTCTCCGCCCGGGTCTCGAGGATTTCCCGGACCTTCACGACCTGCTCCTCATCCAGCGCGAGCCGCTCCGTGAGTGCCGTCATCTGGTCGTCGAGACTCATGCCGAAGCCACGGGCGGCCCGCTGAGCCTGCGCCTCGAGCGGCGCCGCGGCGGCGAGTGCGACCAGTACGAGAGCGAACGCTCCGATCGTCTTTCTCATCGATATCCTCCCTTTCCTGCCTTCTTACTTGCCTGTTCCCTGCCTGCTTCCCCTGCCTGCTTCCCTTTGCGTCAGGTGCGGCCCCTTCACTCGAAACGACACGGACCCCGCCGGAAACGTTATGGACCCTTGCGCCAAGCGCTTCGGATGCGCTCAGCTAGGAAGCACGGGACGAAGGCCGAGAGCGCGAAAGTGGGGGCGGCCTGGCCGCCGCACGCCGCAGGAGAAAACGTCATGGGGGTTCGCATGAGGGTTCACCAGGAGATCTGTCATCGGTTCCGAACCTGCACCGCGGTGGGCGGCATGCTCCTGGTCACCGGTTGTGCGGGAGAACGCACCGTTCCCGGGGAAGACGAGGCGGCCCACGAGCGCTCGCACGTCGCGGGCATGGCGGCGCACCACATCTGCTCGGGCGTCTTCGTCGTGGGACGCGACTACGAGCGTTCCGTGGACGAGGTCGTGGCGCAGGACATCCGGCGTTTCCCGTTGTTCAACTGGCAGGATGACTTCGAGTACGGGGTGAACTTCGAGACGCGCACCGCCTCCGTGTCGGCAGCCGATTTCGGCACGCGCTCCGCTGAGTACAACGGGGACCAGGGGTGCACGATCCTGCCGGCCGAGCTCGACGACGTGACGTACGAACCGCAGGTCGTCGAGCGGCTCATTCCGGACCCCGACGCCACCGCGTGGCCGACGGGCGATGTCGGCGCCTACCACGACCCGCCGCCGCCGGAGGTCGACATGGAGGCGCTCGATGCCGCCCTCGACTGGACGATGGCCCAGAGCGAGCACAACACGCGGGCGCTCGTCGTCATCTACGCGGGAAGGATCCTCGGCGAGCGCTACGCGCCCGGCTTCACGCGTAATACGCCGCAGATCTCGTGGTCCCAGGGGAAGAGCATCGCGAGCGCCCTCGTCGGCGCGGCGATCCAGGCCGGTCACCTCGACGCCGGACTCGACGACCCCGTGCCCGTGCCCGAATGGCAGGGGGAGGACGACCCGCGCAGGGAGATCCGCATCCGGGACATCCTGAACATGAGTTCGGGGCTCGATTTCCTGAACCTGGGCCTGACGGACTCGCTGTCCTGGACGCACACGAACGAACACTTCCAGATCTACTTTGAGGGGATCGATGTGTTCGAGCATGCGATCGACCAGCCGATGGACACCCTGCCGGGCGCGATCTTCCGCTACCGGAACTCCGACCCGCTCACGGCGAACCGGATCGTGCGACAGGCGGCCGAGGCGCGGGGAGAGGACTGGCTCACGTATCCCCAGCGCATCCTGTTCGACCGGATCGGAGCGCGGGACTACGTCCTCGAGACAGACGCGTGGGGCAACTTCATCATCACCGGCTACGATTACGGGAGCGCGTGGGACTGGGCCCGGTTCGGCCTCCTCCACCTGTGGGACGGCGTGTGGCCGACACCCGATGGCGGAAGCGACCGCATTCTCCCGGAGGGTTGGGTGGACTTCGTCAGCACGCCCGCACCGGGCGCCGATGCCCTGCAGTACGGCGGGCTGTTCTGGCTCAACCGGGGCGGCTCGCTGCCCCGCGCCCCGGAGGACGCCTACTGGGCGGCGGGATTCATGGGACAGTACACGGTCGTCATCCCGTCGTACGATCTCGTGATCGTCCGGCTCGGGCCGAGCCCCGGCGACACCGGGGCGTATCTGTCGGACATCATCGGAGAGGTGACCGATGCGATCGACCGCTAGCCTGTCAGCCCTTCCGCGCGGCGGCGCCGGCACCCTGGTCGCGGCGGTCGCCTTCTTTGTGCCCGGCTGTGCGCCGGAATCGGACGCACGGGGCGAAACGGGGGTGGAAGACGAGGCCCATATCCGCGGACACGTCGCCGGGATGTCCGCGCATCACCTCTGCGCCGGCGTCTTCGTCGTGGGCCGGGACTACGAGCGCTCCGTGGAGGAAGTGGTAGCGCAGGACATCCGTCCCTTCGACCGGTTCGACTGGCAGGACGACTTCGAGTACGCGGTGGATTTCGAGACGCGCACGGCCTCGGTCTCGGGAGATGGAGTCCCAACGCAGTACGCGGAGTACAACGGCGACCAGGGCTGCACGCTCCTGCCCGCCGGGTTCGAGGATGTGACCTTCGAGCCTGTGGTCGTCGAGCGCCTGAGCCCGGATCCCGAGGCAACGGCATGGCCGACGGGAAACGTGGGCGCGTACCACGACCCCCCGCCCGACGAGGTCGACGTGGCCGCGCTCGGAGCGGCGCTCGACTGGGCGATGGCCCAGACGGAGCACAACACGCGGGCGGTCGTCGTCATCTACGCGGGGAAGATCCTCGGCGAGCGCTACGCCCCCGGCTTCACGCGCAACACGCCGCAGATCTCGTGGTCACAGGGGAAGAGCATCGCGAGCGCCCTCGTCGGGGCCGCGATCCAGTCCGGCCACCTCGACGTCGGACTCGACGACCCGGCACCGGTGCCCGAATGGCAAGGGGACGACGACCCCCGCCGGGAGATCCGCATCCGCGACCTCCTGAACATGAGTTCGGGGCTGGATTTCCTGAACCTGGGCTCGGATCCGGTGCTCCGCTGGACGCATGCGCACGAACACTCCCGGATCTACTTCGAGGGGATCGACGTGTTCGAGCACGCGATCGACCAGCCCATGGACCGCGCGCCGGGGGAGATCTTCCGCTACCGGAACTCGGACCCTCTCACGGCGACGCGCATCGTGCGGCAGGCCGTCGAGGCGCGCGGAGAGGACTGGCTCACCTACCCGCAGCGCATCCTGTTCGACCGCATCGGGGCGCGGAACTACGTCCTCGAGACGGATGCCTGGGGCAACTTCATCATCACCGGCTACGACTACGGGAGCGCGTGGGACTGGGCGAGGTTCGGCCTCCTCCACCTGTGGGACGGCGTGTGGCCGACCCCGGACGGCGGGTCCGACCGCATCCTCCCCGAGGGGTGGGTGGACTTCGTCAGCACGCCCGCTCCCGGTGCGGAGCTCCTCAACTACGGCGGATTGTTCTGGGTGAATCGCGGCGGAGCGTTTCCGAGGGCCCCGGAAGATGCCTACTGGGCGGCGGGAGCCATGGGGCAGTACACGGCCATCATCCCGTCCCGGGACCTCGTGGTCGTCCGGCTGGGACCGAGCCCTGGCGACCACGGAGCGTACATGTCCGACATTATCGGAGAGGTGACCGCGGCAATCGACCGGTAGCTGTCCGTCATCGTAATGTGTAGGCCCGTTCCCCCTCAGCCCCGGGGGCGTCGTCCACTTCCCGTCTCCAGGAGGATCTCGTGTACTCCGTGACCCGTTTCCGGAAGCTGCTCCCCGTTCTCCTCTTCCTCCTCAGCCCCGTTTCGATCCTGGCGCAGGACTCCGGGGGAGGACTCCCCTCAATCGAGGACAAGACGGCCTCGATGCGGGCCATCGACGGCTTCATCCCCATGTATTGGGATGCCTCGAGCGGAAAACTGTGGCTTGAGATCGCGCGCTGGGACACGGACATCCTCCACGCGACGGGGCTCGCCTCGGGGCTGGGGTCGAACGACATCGGCCTCGACCGGGGGGCGCTCTCCGGCTCGCGCCTCGTGCGTTTCCACCGGGTCGGGCCGAAGGTGCTGCTGATCCAGCCGAACCTCGACTTCCGGGCGAGCAGCACGAACCCGCGCGAGGTGCAGGCGGTGACGGACGCATTCGCCCCGTCGACGCTGTGGGGCTTCACGGCGGCGGCCGAGACGGATGGCCGTGTGCTCGTGGACGCGACGGACTTCTTCGTGCGCGACATGATTAACTGGGCGCAGCGGCTGCGCCCCGGGACGTACCGGTTCGACGCGGGCCGAAGCGCCGTACACCTGCCGATGACGATGGGGTTCCCGGAGAACACGGAGATCGAGGCGTCGCTCACCTTCGTCCGCCAGCCGGGGGGCGGGGGCGGCTTCGGCGGTTTCGGGGGCGGGGGCAGCGCGTTCGAGGGAGTCGGGAACGTGGCGGCGACCGGCGAGGCCGCCACGATCCGTCTCCATCACTCCTTCGTGCAACTGCCGGAGTTGGGGGAGTACACGCCCAGGGCCTTCGATCCCCGGTCCGGCTACGGAGCCATGAGCTTCGCGGACTACTCGGCCCCGCTGGGAGAGGATATGCAGCAGCGGTTCATCCGGCGCCACCGGCTCGAGAAGCGGGACCCGTCGGCGGCCATGAGCGAGCCGGTCGAGCCCATCGTCTACTACCTGGACCCGGGGGCGCCGGAGCCGATCCGGACGGCGCTGCTCGAGGGGGCGCGGTGGTGGAACCAGGCGTTCGAGGCGGCCGGCTTCCGGGATGCGTATCGCGTGGAGATGCTCCCGGACGGCGTGAGTTCGCACGACGTGCGCTACAACGTGATCAACTGGGTGCACCGCTCGACGCGCGGCTGGAGCACGGGCGGTTCCGTCATCGACCCGCGCACGGGCGAGATCCTCAAGGGGGTGGTGACGCTGGGTTCGCTCCGGTGGCGGCAGGACTACCTGATCGCCGAGGGTCTCCTCTCGCCCTATGCCGACGGGGACGAAGCGCCGGCGGACCTGGCGGAGTGGGCGCTGGCGAGGATCCGGCAGCTCTCGGCGCACGAAGTGGGACACACGCTCGGCCTCATCCACAACTACTATGACAGCCGGCTCGGCCGGATCTCGGTCATGGACTATCCTCACCCGCTCGTGACACTGGGTGACGCCGGAGAGCTCGACTATTCCGAGGTCTATGACGTGGACATCGGAGAGTGGGACAAGGTCGCGATCGTGTACGGGTACTCCGAATTCCCGGAGGGAGCGGACGAAGCCGCCGAGTTGCAGCGGATCCTGGACGAGGCCTGGGACGAGGACGTCATCCTCTTCACGAACCAGGACATCAACATCCACGCGCGCGCCGACCAGTGGTCGAACGGGGTGGACGCGGCGGCGGAACTCGAGCGGATGATGGACGTGCGGCGGCACTCCCTGGACCGCTTCGGCGAGGGCGCGATCCGCGCCGGGCGGCCGATCGTTACGGTCGAGGAGGCGCTGGTCCCGCTGTACATGCACCACCGCTACCAGGTGGACGCGGCCGCCTCGCTGCTCGGAGGGCTGGAGTACGTCTACGCCTTCCGAGGGGACGGGCGGACGCCCGTGAAGCGCGTCGCCGGCGGGGCGCAGCGGGCGGCGCTCGGTGCGCTGGCCCGGACGATGCGGCCGGCGGAGTTGGAGATCCCCGCCGGTGTGCTTGACTTGCTGCCGCCCCGGCCACCGGGGTTCGGGCGCCACCGGGAGATGTTTCCCCGCTACACGGGGCCGGCCTTCGATGCAGTCACGCCAGCAGTCGTGGCGGCGGACCACACCGTGTCACGCGTCCTCGAACCGTCGCGGGCGGCGCGCCTCGTGCAGCAGCACGCGCTCGACCCGAGCCTGCCGGGCCTGAAGGAAGTGCTGACGACGCTGGTCGACGCCGTGCGCCCGGAGCCGAACGAGACGCCGTACCGCACGCAACTCCGCCTGGCCGCGTTCCGCGTGGTCGTGGATCGGATCATGGCCCTCGCGGACCAGGCGTCCATGCCGCACGTGCGCGCCATCGCGACGCGGAGCCTGACCGACATGCGGGCCGAGATGGCCGCGAACCCGCCGCCGGAGCGGGACGCCGCCTTCGCCGCGCTGGTCGACCGCGACATCGAGCGCTTCCTCGAGAAGCCCTCGGCGCCCTACGAGATGCCGGGGACGCCGAGCGCGCCGCCGGGCGCGCCGATCGGGGAACCCGCGATGGACTGGCTGGCGCGCGAGGCCTGGACCGCCGCCGGCCCCACCGGCTGGGCAGCACAGTGGCTCGGGACTGCGCCCGCCTGTTCGGCCGACCGGCAGAACTTCTGAAGGGAGTTCGCGGCGGGAGACGTTCCCGCGGGAACGTGGTGAGCCTCAGCTGTAGCCGATGGCGAGGGCGATGACGAGAGCGACCGCTCCGAGCGCCATCAGCATGAGGTAGCGCGGGATCACGAACCGCAGCCACGACTCGTAGCGGACGCCGCTCGCGGCCAGGATCGCCATCAGGGCGCCGTTGGTGGGCGTGATCAGTTCGCACAGCCCGGCCCCGTACTGGTAGGCCAGGATCGTGATCTGCCGCGAGAGCCCGAGCAGGTCGGAGAGCGGTACGAGGACGGGCAGCGTCAGCACGGCCTGTCCGCTCACGCTGGGCACGGCGAAGTGCAGTACGCCCTGCGCGGCCGACATTCCGATGGCCGAGAGCGCGAGCGGCAGGTCCGCGAGCGGGACGAACAGTCCGCGCACGATGGTGTCGATGATCCGCCCGTCATCCATGACCACGTAGATCGCGTTGGCGAAGCCGATAAGCAGCGCGGCGTATCCCATCGACCGGAACCCCTCGGCGTAGGCATGGGCCGTCCCGGTCACGCCGAGCCGGCCTATGATCCCCACCACGACGCCCATGATGAAGAAGAGGGCCGACATGTGGTCGAACTCCCACTCCCACCGGAGCAGTCCCCACACGAGGACGACGAAGGTCGAGGCGACGATCGCGAAGATGGTTACGTCCCTCCAGCCGAGTGCCCCATCCGGCTCCGAGACGTCCGTCGTCTCCTCTGCCTCGGGCCCCGCACGGGTACGCGCGGCATACCGCATCGTCCACCAGATCCAGAGGCCGAGGGCGATGGCCAGGAACGCGAGACGGAACGCCCAGCCCGAAAGCAGCGCCACGTCGGACACCTTCTGGGCGATTTGGACCTGGAACGGGTTGATGGGGCTGAAGGCCGACCCCACGAAGGCGGAGCCCGCGCTGACGGCCACCCCCACCATCGGAGAGTAGCCGAGCCGCTTGGTGAGCAGCATGAGCGCGGGAACGAGGGGGATGATCTCCTCCTGCATGTTCTCCGTCACGCCGCCCGCCGCAAAGGCGAGACAGACGACCGGGATCGCGAGGATCTCGCGGCCCTCGAGCCCCCGGACGAGCCAGGTCACGCCGCGCCGGAGCGCCCCCGTCGCATCGAACACGGCGAACGCCCCGCCGATGAGAAAGATGAGGAACACGACATCGGCGCGGTCCGCCATCCCCCGCGGGATCGCAACGATCGCCTCGAAGGCGCCGATCCGGTTGGCTTCCACCTCGTGGAAGGTCCCCGGCACCACGACGCTGCGCCCCGTCACCGGATCGTCCCGCCGCTCGTACTCCCCCGCCGGCAGCACGTACGACAGCGCCGCAGCCGCCAGGATCGCGACCGTGAGCAGCGTCAGCGGATGCGGAAACCGCAGCCTTCGCACCCGTTGCCTCAGGCGCTCGCGAAACGTCCGTGATGTGGCCATGAATGCTGAAGGTGCCTGCTACCCTCCCGATCTGACAATCCGAGGTACTGGTCGGCGTCCGGTTTCGCACGCGGTGCTGTTCCGGCTCGCAGCGGGGACGATCCGGCACGCCCTGGTTTTGGGGGAGCGAGGTTTGCCGGTCCCCTGCGTCCCTGCCCTCAGTGCGAACGCGTACAGCTCGGGACGCGCAAGCCGTCGGTCAGAAGGGACAGACCTCCCTGGTCGGCCGCATACCGGCCGCGCTCTCAAGGCGGAGGCGGAGCACGTAGCTCAAGCCCAGCGCGTCGCGGGCGATTCCGTGGATCACGCCTCCCGCGCCGAAATCGATGGGATCCACCATCTGGCCCCCAAACCGGACGGTTGCGATTCCCACTGACGAGGAAACATCGCCGCGGTACCGGCCGCAATTGTCGAACAGATCCCATACCCGATGGTCGCCCGGGTTATCGGGGTCGTCCGGAAAACGCAGCACCCAGAGCCAGCCCTCCGGCGACACGCTCAGACCCGCAATCAGGGGCTCGAACTCGGACTCGTCCGAGTCGTCGGGCGGAGGCTGGGGCGCGTCGCCCAGTTCGATCGTACGAACGGTGTCGCCGACGAATGTAATCTCGTGAAAGCGGTGTGCCGCTCTGTTCGCCGCCCACACCGTTTCACCGCCCGCGAACGCCCACGCGCGCCGCGGAATCGAGACCCTCACGATGCCGCCACGCGTGATGCGGCCCCCGCTCTCGCTTCTGCTCTGCATCGTGTTGGTGCTGATGCGGCTGTCGAGCAGAACGGAATCCCGGGGCACGAAGGGGCTCGGATGCTCCGGGTACACCGGGAGGCGCACGCCGTAGGTTCGGCTGTGGGAGGTGGTCTCGTCCCCCGACCGCGTCCGGTCGCTGACGCGTACCTCCTGGTAGACGAAGCCCTGGTCGTCCGCGGCGACGATCTTGCTCCGGGGCGGGAGTTGGCCGCCTACGAGGAAACCTCCGGCGCGGCTGAGTTCGTTCCCGAGGGAATCGAAACTCAGCTGTTGCCGGCCATCGCCGATCCAGAGCCGGTTCGGCGGCTGGAACACAAGCGCCTGGCCGGAGGCCCAGTCCCGGTAGCGCACCTCGCCGGGCCCCTCGCCTCCGCGGGCCATGTTTCGCAGATGCCGGCCGTCGCGGTCGAAGACGCGAACCTCTTTCGAGCCCACATCCAGGACGTAGATGTTGCCTCGCTCGTCCACGGCGACATCGTGCACATCGCCGAAGACCTCGGGTCCGGTGCCATCGGCCTGGCCGAGCCGGAGTTCCTCGACCAGGCGCCATTCCTCGGGCCCCCCTCCCCGCGGCGGGGCGGAGTTGCGCACGAGGATGCGACCCCCATCGAGGGTCTCGACCGTCACCTCCTGCGGGGCGTGTGGCGCCTCCATGCCGAGAGCGGGCGCGGGGCCCGCTGCCGTCAGCAGGATCGCCGCCGTGGCTCGCGCCACCCGGCGGACTCCCGGCCGGCTCCTCACCCTCTCGAGCCGCGCTCGCTGGAGACGCCGCCCTGTTCGGAGACCGGCTTTCCGATGAGTTCGAGGCCGAGGTCGCGGCCCTTCACGACGGCCGGAACGCCTTCCTCCATCCAGCGCGGGGCCGGGGCGTCGATCAGGTAGTAGTCGAAGAACTGCTGCATGCGGATCGCCCAGTCCTCCTGGTTCGCCTGTCGCCCGAGACCGTGTCCCTCGCCGTTGTAGTTCAGCATGAACACGGGCAGCCCCAGCCGGCGCATGGCGACGAACATCTCGATCCCCTGGTACCACGGCACCGCGCCGTCCTCGTCGTTGTGCAGCATGAGGAGCGGAGTCCGGATCTTGTCCGCGAAGAAGACGGGCGAGTTGTGGACGTAGCGGTCGCGTTCGTCCCAGAGCGTCCCGCCGATCCGGCTCTGCGTGCGCTCGTACTGGAACATGCGGCTCATCCCGCTCTGCCAGCGGATGCCTCCGTAGGCGCTCGTCATGTTCGACACGGGCGCGCCGGCTTCAGCGGCGGCGAAGACGTTCGTCTTCGTGATCATGTAGGCGATCTGGTAGCCGCCCCAGGAGTGGCCCTGCACGCCGACCCGGTCCGGATCGATGAACCCCTGCGCGATGAGCGCCTGCACGCCGGGCACGACGGCGTCGAGCGCGCTCTCGCCCGGATAGCCGATCTCGTACGGGATGTCGGGGACGAACACGACGTAGCCGCGGCTCGCGTAGAAGGAGAAGCGCACCGAAGCGCGGTTCGGCAGGGGCGGCTGATAACTATGCAGCCCGTCGGACATGCGCTCGTAGAAGTAGACCATGAGCGGATACTGCTGCGAGGGATCGAAGCCGTCCGGCTTGATCAGGATGCCGTCGAGCGGCGTGCGGTCGTTCGACATCCAGTGGACGAGTTCGGCGCTCCCCCAGCGGTACTCGTCCTGCTGCGGGTTCGCGTCGCTCAGTTTGCGCGCGTTCCCGAAATCCGCGTCACCGACCCACAGATCCGGAAACTCGACGAACGTCTGGCGCGTCCACACATGGCGCTCGGCGTCCTCGGCCTTCGCCGGCGACGCGTAACGCACGTCGCCCATGATCAGTTCCTCGATCCGGCCGGCCTCGTCGGTCCGACCGCGCGCGAACCCGGACGCCTTCGTTCCCATGTCGAAGACCGAGAAGAGGACCTCGCCCTCCTCGATGCCCTCGCCGGCCCCGCCTCCGCCGAAGCCGCCGAACCCGAAGAAGTTGCCGCCGCCGCCCTCGGCCACGCGCTGCACGCGATAGCGTAGATCGGCCTCCCGCCCCTCGGTGAGACGCACGGCGGGGTCTTCGCCGCTCGGGTCGACGCGCCACACGTCGTTCCGGTCGTACACGAGCATGGCGGCATCGCCCTCGACCCACGTCGCGCCGCCATAGGGGGGCGGTCCCTGCGGGTGGTCGTCGAGTTCGTTGTAGAAGGCGACGGGAAGACTCCCGGTCAGGCTGCGCGCGGGTTCGGAGCCGTCCATCGGCGCGGCCTTCCAGTCCCGGTCCGTTTCGTCCCACCAGTACGCGTACGTCCCCTCCGGCGAGAGGCTGGCGCCGCCGAAGCCGCGCACGCCTTCCACGATCATGCGGCGTTCGCCGGTCAGGACATCCACCGCGTAGGCGTCCTCGTATCGTCCATCCCACGAGATCTTCTGGCGGTGAGGCACATCGCTCGTGGCGAGAACGTAGTCGCTCGTGCCGGTCTCCGTGCGTGACACATCGGGGATGCTCGCCGTGCCCAACTGGACGACGGCGTCCCGGCCCTCGTGCTTCACGGCCAGGTAGGACCGGTTGCGCTCGCGGTTCGCCTGCACGAGTTGCATCGGCTGCAGGTACGGGTCGCGCCAGTTCCAGATGTCGAGCGTCACGCGATCCGCGTCGAGGATCTCCTCGTCGGGCTCGGGCTCGGGACGCGGCGCGGTGCCGAAGAAGAGACGGTCCCCGTCCTCGCTGAAGGAGACGGACCCGTTCTCGCTGATCCACCAGCCGGCGGGCACGCCGGCCGTCTCGTGGTCGGCCACCTTCTCCGCCGCCCCGCCGTCGGACCGGTAGAGCGCGAAGGACGGCTGGTCCATCTCCCACTCGTCCACATTGCTGAGGAAGGCGAAGCGTTCGCCCGATTCGTCGAAGGCCACCTGCTCATAGTGCCCCTCCCCGGCGAGCACCTCCACGCTCTCGCCGCTGGCGGGATCCACGAGATGGATCCCGTCCCCGCCCTCTTCCTCGGTCGAGGTCACGTAGGCGAGCCCGTTCCCGGCGTCGGCCACCGTGTAGGAAACGACATCGGCGTAGGCGTGCTCCGCCCCTGAATCGAGGTTCAGGAGCACGAGCGGCGTCCCGTCTTCCTTCTCATGCCGCTTCTCGTACTCCGCGGAGCGCTCCTCTTCCTCCTCCTCCGCTTCCTCCTCCTCTTCCTCGGCCTCTTCGGCCTCCTCCTCGGCCTCCTCCTCCTCGGCTTCCTCTTCTTCCTCCTCGGGAGTTTCGGAGAGGAGGTAGGCGACGAAGGCGCCCCCATCCGGCGGGACCCGGAAGGAATCGATCGGGCCGGCGCGCCGGACTCCGCCGTCATCTCCGGCGCCGTCCGCGAAGGCCTCGGCCAGGTTCACGACGGCGAGCGAGTCGCCGGGGAGATCGTCCCCGCGCTTCCCTTCGAGGCGCAGCGAGTCGACCACGGCCTTCACCGGCGGCACGCGGAAGGCGAGGTGCCGAGAGTCCCTCATGAAAGCGGGCGAGCGACCGCGGAAGCGGCGTTCCGCCGAGCCATCGCTGCGCGCGATCACGAGCGTGGGGTCGCCGTCCCAGGGCGTCAGGACGTAGGCGAGCCAGTCGCCATCCGCCGAGATCGTGCGGCCGCCGATGGAGTTCCAGCGGTAGGTGTCCTCGTGCTCGAGGCCCGGCTTGACCTGTTGGGCGGCCAGCACCTGGGGTGCGAGCAGGACACCGGGCGCGAGAAGGACGCCGGCAGCCAGCGAGAGCAGACGATGACGGTGAATCCGGGCAGGGGACGAACCAGAGACGGGAGACATCCGA
This sequence comes from Candidatus Palauibacter polyketidifaciens, assembly GCF_947581785.1. Taxonomy (NCBI): domain Bacteria; kingdom Pseudomonadati; phylum Gemmatimonadota; class Gemmatimonadia; order Candidatus Palauibacterales; family Candidatus Palauibacteraceae; genus Candidatus Palauibacter; species Candidatus Palauibacter polyketidifaciens. Next base: position 39,215 of record NZ_CANPVO010000028.1, read on the forward strand.
CTCTCCTGTTTCGAGGGATTTACGGGGTTCAACGCTTGAATAAACATCAACGCTTGAAGTAGACGGGATCGGACGGCAGCGCGTCCACGTCCACGATCCTGCCGGCGGCCATGACGACCGACTGTTTGCGGATGTTCGCGATATCGGCCAGGGGATCGGCGTCGAGCACGAGGAGGTCGGCGAGCTTGCCGGCTTCGATCGTGCCGAACTCGTCGAGCGCGCCCGCCGCGATGGCGCCGTTGCGGGTGGCGGCGACGATCGCCTCGCCCGGCGTCATCCCAAGTTCGACGAGACCCTCGATGGCGAGGATCGTCCCGATGCCGGGCTCCTGCCAGATGGGCTTGGGCGCGCGTCCGAATTCCGGCGCGACGCCCGCATAGTTGTCCGTGCCGAGGGTGGTGATGCACCCGCCGGCGATCAGCTTCTTCGCGTTCAGCCGGCGCATCTCGGTCCCGTATCCCAGCGCCCGCTGCTCGCGGCGAATCTGGTAGCTCGTCTTCTCGCGCTCCACGGGACGCCGCAGCCGCCCCCACTCGCGCGCCCGGGTCCCCTCCGCCTCGCGGGCCAAACGTTCCTCGGCCGCCGCGCGGTTCGCCAAGTGGCTCTCCCAGGCGGGACCGGTGATCGTGTTCACGATCATCGAGCACACGATGCCGCGGTCCACGATCTGCTGGACCAGGGCGTCCGATATCTCGCGGCTCGCGAGCACTTCGGGGTGCTGGATGAGATCGATCCCCGCTTCGACGGAGAGCCGCAATCCCTCCGGGTTCGTGGAATGGGTCTCCGCGATGAGGCCCCGCGCGTGCGTCTCCTCGACGATCACCCGCTGGGCCTCCGGCGAGAACCCGATCAGGGTGGGGAACGCCCAGTGACTCGTCCCCCCGTACTTGAGGAAGTCCACCCCCTTGTCGAGGTACTCGCGGATGCTCGCCCGCAGCTCCTCCGGATACAGGTCCATCAAGTCCTCGCCCGCGCCCTGGGCGATGTGGTCGGAGAACTGTTCCTCGTAGAGCGAGAGGTCGTCCTCCGGAATGAGGGCGAAGGTGATCGAATAGGGTCCGCCCCAGCCGACGATGTTGCCGGCGACCTGGAGCCGCGGCCCGATGGCCTTGCCCGAGGCGATCGCGTCCTGCACCTGCTGGAGTTCCGGGAGCGCGCCGTAGCTGTCGCGGAGGTGGGTGACGCCGAACTTGAGGTGCATCTGCGCAGCCTCGAGCGTGAGTTGGGGCCCCATCAACCGGTAGAAGACGGAACTCTCCTTCCGGTCCTTGTTGCCCCCGCCGTAAAGGGAGATGTGTACGTTCGTGTCCACGAAGCCGGGCGTGACGAACTTGCCGGCGCCGTCGATGACGCGCGCGTCACCCGGTACTTCGACCTCCGCGCGCGGACCCACGGCGGCGATGCGGTCCCCTTCCACGACGACGGTCGCATCGGAGAGCGGGGGGCCGCCGTTCCCGTCGATCAGGGTCGCGCCGACGATCGCGGTCGCCTGGCCCAGCAGCGGTCCGCTCGGGACGAGGACAACGAGGGAGGCCAGCGTGGCGGCGACGGAGAGGACGCGGCGGGGGGCGCGGAACATGCGGGAACCTCCTCGTTTCAGCGGAGCTTGCGTAAATTGACACTAACAGCTTGCTCGACTCGCGAGTAGCGGCCCGCTGCAACGGCGACGCCAGCGGTTGGCAGGGCGGGACGGTGCGCGTTAGGCTGTCGCATCCTGCCCATCCCGGACTCCGCCGAGGGAATGACGCGGCTTCGATGGGCGGGCCGACCACCACCGATGATAGACGACTGACTACAGGCGAGAGATAATGGCGACGATCACCACGAGATTCCCCCTCAGACACGTCGAGCGTTCACGGCTCGAATCCGTCGACTTCGACAACCTTCCGTTCGGCTCGATCTGGTCGGACCACATGTTCGTGGCCGACAACATCGACGGCGAATGGACCGACGCGGAGATCCGGCCCTACGGCCCGATGCCGATCTACCCGAGTTCGAAGGGGCTCCAGTACGCCGTCTCGATGTTCGAAGGGTTCAAGGCGCACATGACCCCCGAGGGCGACCTCGCCGTCTTCCGGCCGGACATGAACCAGAAGCGGTTCAACCGCACGGCGGCCCGGTTCGTGATGCCCGAACTCCCGAAGGATCTGTTCTTCGACGCGATGCGGGAACTGCTCGACGTCGACCGCGGCTGGCTGCCCCGGGCGGACCAGGGCGCGCTCTACATCCGCCCCAGCTACTTCAGCACGGATCCGACGCTCAGCGTGGTGTCTGGCCGCTCGTTCCGCTACGTCCTGATGACGGCGCCCGTCGGGCTGTACTTCACCGGGTCGGAAACCGTCAGCCTCGTGACGACGCGCAAGTTCGTGCGGGCCTTCCCCGGCGGCACCGGCGGCCACAAGCCCGCGGCCAACTACGGGCCGACGATGCTGGCCTCCCAGCAGGCGCAGGCACAGGGGTACGACAACGTGATCTGGCTCGACGGCCACGAGGGCCGGTACGTCGAGGAGTGCGGGGTCATGAACATGTGGTTCGTCATCGACGGGACCGCGATCACGCCCCCGCTCGAGGGGACGATCCTCCCGGGCGTCACGCGCGACTCCCTGATCCGGCTATGCGGGGACTTCGGGATCCCGTGCGAGGTGCGCCGGATCGCCGTGGATGAACTCCTGGAGGCGCACGCCGCCGGCACGCTGAACGAAGCGTTCGGCTCGGGCACGGCCGCCACGGTGCAGCCCATCGACCGCCTCGGGCTTGACGGAACGGATGTCCTGCTTCCGCAACGTCCGGATTCCCTCGCGTCGCGGCTCAAGGCGGAACTCCACGGAATTCAGACCGGACGGGTCGAAGATCGCCACGGGTGGCTGTGGCGACCCTAGGCATCGACAGGACGGCGCGACCGTTCGAGGAGGTTTCATAGACGTGTCATCGGATCCCCCGTTCAAGGCCACGCTCGGGATCAGACCCGCGTCCCGCACCGATTTCATCGACGTGCGCGCGAGGCTGGTCGAGGAGTTCGGATCCGATTTCGCCCGGTATCCGAAGGCGCTCTACATCTCCCACCACACCACGGCGGGATACCTGGACCAGCGGCTGGCGCAGCGGCTCGACAACGACCGGACGAGGCTGCAGGACTACATCAAGGTCTTCAACGAGATCTTTCCGCCCAACGCGGGATACGAACACGATGAACTCCAGCTGCGGACCGAACTGACGGACGAACAGAAGGCGACGGAGCCGGAGAACGCGGACTCGCACCTGACCTTCATCGGCGCCGGGCTCCAGAGCGCCGCCTCGTACGATAACGAAGGAGGTCGGCCGGTCTGGTTCGTCGATCTCGATGGCGTCCACAGGGGCGGGACCCGCGATCGGCGGACGACGGTCGTGGGATACGGTTCGGAGGAAGTCGTGGCCCAAACCCAGTTGAGCGTTGAAGCCTCGCCTCGGGCCATCGATGCCATCGACCTCAGGGAACCGGAGTCCGGTTTCGTGGATCGGCTTCAGGATCTCGTCGAGGAAAACGGGATCTCCTTCGGACGACTCGATGTATCGCTCGCGGCGCAGGAAACCAACGCCAGCCTCACGGTCAACGAATACGAGCCGCTGCTGATGAAGAACGACCTTCGCGGGGTTCTCCTCAGCCCCCTGCGGTTCATGGCCGATCAGGGCAGAGAGGCCCTGAGGACGCCGCTGTCGCTGCCCGGGAAGGCGCTGCGGTTACCGGGGAAGGCCCTGCGGCTGTCCGGCAAGGCGCTCAACGTCGCCAGGATGGGCACGACCGTACTGCGAACTTCTCCCGGTCCGGTTCTCGACACCGCCACGGTGGAAGCCGTCCACATCCTCAATTGGGCCCTCGAACGGATCGGCGTGGACGAGTCCGTCATCGCGCGGGTGTTGAACCGGGCCCTGGCCTTTCCGGTGTCGCGCTTCCAGGGCCTCAGGCGGGAAATCAGCCTGCCCGTGATCGACCGTGACGGGGATGGAAACGGCGAGATCCCGTGGGGAACCTACCAGAGCCCCATTCTCATCCAGTGGAGGGCCCCGACCGAAACGACCCGCGAACTGGACGTGAAACTGGTCCGCTTCGCGTAGCAGCGCCCCTCGGCGAAGTCCCGAGCCGTAACCCCGGCGGCCGTGTTACGCCGGGCCGGCGGCCGGGTCCTGAAGTGGGACTCCGAACACCTTGTCCTCGAGGCGGGCCACGCGACCGGTCTGCCGACCCTCGACCCCGCGCAGTTCGGTTCGCACTTCCGCGATTTCGGCCCGGAGATCGTCGCGGACGCCCCGTACCTCGCTCCGAAGCTCGGCGCGTACGGCCTGTATTTCGCCTCGGAGTTCTTCGCGCACCCCGTGTATCTCACCCCGCAGCTCATCTCGCACGCCGCGGATCTCACCCCGGAGCCGTTCTTCGAGACCCTTCATCTCGCCGCGAAGCCCCTTCCCGAGGTCGTTCATCTCGCCGCGCAGCTCTTCCGCAAGCTCCTTCATCTCGCCGCGCAGCCCTTCCCCGAGCTCCTTCGTCTCGCCGCGCAGCCCTTCCCCGAGGCCCTTCATCTCGCCGCGCAGCCCTTCCTCGAGGCCCTTCATCTCGCCGCGCATTTCCTTCATCTCGCCGCTGAGCTTGCGGATGGCGGCGTGGGCGAAAGCGCCGACCGCGGCGCCCACGCTGATGATGGTCAGCATCAGGGTGATGATTCCGGCCACGTCCAATCCCATCTTCAGGGCTCCCGTCGAGGTTCCCGTGCGACGGCGACGCGACGGTCGCGCGCCGTTTCCGCACCAACCTCCGGGCAAGGATCAACTTGGGATCAAGTGGGCGTCGCTTCAACCGGAAAGTGCGCGACGCCGGGCTTTAGGCGGCGGCCGTCAGACGAGCGAGCGGCCCTGTGAGCCGTCCACGGCGATGCAGGCGCCGGTGATCAGGCTGGCGCGCTCGGAGGCCAGGAACGTCACGACGTCCGCAACTTCGTCGGCTCGCCCGAACCGTCCCAGGGGCAGGTTCGCGTCGACGAACTTCCGCATCCCCTCCGGGTCCGATTTCACGCGCTTGTCCCAACTGCCGCCGGGGAACTGGATGGAGCCCGGCGCGACGCAGTTCACGCGGATGCTGTCCTTGGCGAGTTCCAACGCCATGATGCCCGCGGCCGAGATCAGCGCCGTCTTCGTCGTGTTGTAGATCGACAGCCCCGGGCCGC
>NZ_CANPVO010000029.1 GCF_947581785.1 Candidatus Palauibacter polyketidifaciens
CAAAGACCCTAAACCATTGCAGTATATGCAAGTTGCGAAATATCCGCAGAATAGCTCTGCTATTCTCCCTCGTCGCTCCTTGTCAGGCGAGCGCCTCGCCGCTCTCGGCGCTGACGCAGGGTTTTGCCACGGACTGCTAGTCTCCGAGCAGGTCCAGGATCGCGGACTTCGAGATCAGTTCCGAGAAGACGTGCGGCGTCTGGTCCGGACGGTAGAGCACGTAGAAGGGGATGCCGTAGCGGCCGAAGTCGGCCAGGTAGCGGCTGATCGAATCGTCGCGCCGCGTCCAGTCGGCCCGCATGGCGATGACGTCGTATCGCTCGAACGCCCCGGCCACTTCCTCCGTCTCCAGGAAGAGCGTCTCGTTGATCTTGCAGGTGAAGCACCAGTCCGCCGTCACGTCGACGAACACGTAGGTGCCCTCCGCCGCGAGTTGCTCGGCCCGCTCGCGGTCGAAAGGCTGCCAGGCGATCAGCCGGTCCTCCGGCGCGACGCCGATCATCGACGGACCCGCTTCGGATCGCCCCGCGGCCACCGTGGAGACGGCCACAACAATCAGCGCCGCCGCGGCAAACCCGGCGAGGCGGCGCGCCGCCCGCCCCCGCTGCGACCGGCTCGCGAGCCAGATCGCGAGGGCCACGGCCAGCAGCCCGATCTCGAAGAAGGCCACGCGCGGCGCCGACACCAGCCCCGACATGACGAAGAGGAGCCACACGAGCGTCGCCGCGAGCAGGAACCCCATCACCACGCGGAAGGTTGCCATCCACGCCCCCGGCCGCGGCAGCACCCGCCCCGCCGCCGGGAACGCCGCCAGGAGCAGGTACGGAGATGCCATCCCGGTGCCGATCGCCCCGAACATCGCGGCCGTGGTGACCGAGTCCTGCGTGAGCGCGAAGCCGAGCGCCGTCCCCAGGAAGGGGGCGGAGCAGGGCGTCGCCATCAGCGTGGCGAAGAAGCCGGTCACCAGGTGACCCGCGAGCCCCTCGGACGGACCCGCCGAGCCCACCTTCGCCAGCGTCCCCGGGAGATGGATCTCGAACAGTCCCCACATGTTGAGCGTGAAGAGCAGGATCACGACCGCGAGCGCCCCAACGAACACCGGCTCCTGGAACTGGATCCCCCAGCCCACCGCGACGCCCGCCGCGCGCGCCCCGATCGCCGCCCCCGCCAGCAGCAGGAAGGAGAGGACGATCCCCGCCGCCGTGGCGAGGCTCCCCGTCGTGAGCGCGCGCCTGCCCCCCTCCGCGCTCTTCATCAGCCCGAACACCTTGAGCGACAGCACGGGCAGCACGCACGGCATCGCGTTCAGGATCAGCCCGCCCAGGAAGCCCAGGAGCACGAACCAGAGGAAGCCTCGTCCCGCGCCCCCGATCTGCGAGGCGCCGCCGCCCGTCCCGGCTTCCGCCGCCGCGAAGAACTCCGGGTTCGCGACTTCGCCTCCGGCGTCGATCGTCAGTCCCACCGTGGCCGGCGTCGTCACCGGCGCGAGGCACATTTTGTCGTCGCATGCCTGGTAGGTGACGTTCGTCCGGATGGGGTACGTGCCGGTCGCCGCTCCCGCCGGCGTCGGCAGCACGGCCCGGATGAAGATCTCGCCCTCGTACACGGAGATGGCGGTGGGCGCGAACTCGAAGCGCTTCATCTCGCCCGCGGGATAGCGAGGCGTCTCCGGCGCCGGCCAGTCCGGCGGCGCCTCGATCTCGATCTCCGTCGCGATCAGGTAGTCGTAGGTCGGCTCGTAGCTGTTCGTGTGCCAGCCGTCCTCGATGGTGAGGCGCACCGCGAGGTCGGCGGCCTCGCCGGCGAGGTAGGCGGTGCGGTCGAGGGCGACGGCGATGTCTCCCTTCTCGAGATCGAACGCCCCCTGCCGGGGAAGCTGCGCCGCGCCCGGGTCCGGGAGGAGTGATCCGGCGAAGGCGGCGATCAGCGCCGCGCGCGCCGGCCACGAGCGCCGCCCTTCGCCGTGTCCGTCTCCGGCAGTCCGTAGTAAAAGCCCTGTCGCTGTCCTGCCTCTCGAACCGACCGTCATTCGTCCCGATCCCCCGAACTTGAGCTTCCGACCCACCGGCCGGGAAATTAGCCGCCCGGCCCCCGCGTCAAAACACCCGCCACCCCCGTGGCGATGGACGTCCGCGATGGACGTCCGCGATGCCCCCCCGATTGACGCCCCCGTTTACGGCGAACCACACTTGAAGGAACGAGGAACGTCCCGCGACACCGAAACCGGAGGCCGACATGAAACGCTGGGGTCTGCTGCTGCTGAGAGTGAGCACGGGGTGGCTGCTGGTGATGTGGGGGCTCGACAAGTTCGTCAACGTGGAGCACGGCCAGCGCGTGGCCGAGAGCTTCTATCTCGGGATCGGCTCGCAGGCGGTCGTCCAGAACGTGTTCGGCGGTCTGGAGGTCATCCTCGGTCTGTTCGTGGTGGCGGGCCTGTTGAGGAAGTGGGCGTACCCGGCGGCGTTCGTCGTCCTCCTCATCACGGCGCTCGCCGTGTGGCGGTCGATCCTCGATCCGTGGGGCTGGTTCCTCGAGGGATCGCAGGTCCTCTTCTATCCCTCGATCATCGTTCTCGCCGGCGCGATGGTCCTGTGGGGCACGATGGATCAGGACGAGCTGACGGTCGACGCCCGTATGGGCTGACCTGCTCGACCCGTCCCGGCGCGTTTCGAGGCGACGCGCCGGGCGGGTCGGGAATCAGCCGTGCTCCGGCTCGGGCCGGTGGACCCTGCCGAGCCGCCACATGCCGACGGCGACCAGCACCGCGACGATCGGCAGGCCGGCCGCCCCCGTGAGGACGATCAGCGAGGCCATCACGAAAGCGACCGCTGCGGCGATGAGGCCCGTGAGGAGCCAGCCGCCGAGCACGACCATGATGCCCGTCACGCGCTGCCCGCCGTCCGTGAGCGTCCAGGTTCGGTCCCCGAAAGAGGCGCCCATCGCGGCCATGAACGTGATGTACGTCGTCGACAGGGGCAGCCGGTTGGCAGTGCCGATGGAGATGAGCAGCGCCGCGACGGTCAGATTCACGCTGGCGCGCAGCAGGTCGTACGGAGGATCCTGCGGGTCCGGCGGGGGCGGCGCGGTCTGCGTCTCGATGTGCTCCCGGATCCTGCGCGGCGTGAGGCGCTTCGCGAGGAGGAAGCCGGAGTATCCCCAAGTCGCAATCGACGTGCCCAGCTTGCTGTCACGGAAGCGCTGTCGCGTATGGCTCTGCGCGGCGAGCCGGATCTCCGTGTCCGTCACGCGACGCGCCTTCCGGGACCGGGTGAGCGCCACGGCCATGATGATGCCTGCCGCCAGCAGCGCCCACGGCGGCGTAGGCACCCGGCCGGAGAGGTCGACCCCTTCCACGAGCACCGCCTGGAAAGCCGCGACCGACGGTCCGATGAAGTTGACGAGGTCGTTACCGGCGAATGCCATGGACAGCGCGCCCGTGCCGGTGAGGACGATGACGCCGACCACCGTCCTGGGCCGCTGCCGCAACCCGAGCGCAAACGCGCTCGACAGGACGAACACGCCGACGAGGATCAGGGCGATCTGCTCGCGCAGCATCGTCATTGTCTCCTCACCGAGAAGCGCGGCGCCCTGCAGACCCTTGAACAGCACGAAATAGGCCATCGCCGAGAACGAGACGCCGGTCCAGAGCCAGCCCCAGCGCGGAAAGCTCTCCTTAAGGTCGAATCCGTACAGGATCCGGACCAGCCACATGATGCCGGCCGCGCTCACGAAGGCGGTGATCACGGAGAGGAAGATCGCGGTGTAGATGCCGAGCACCGGCCCGGTGTTGATGACTGCCAGCGCCTCGCGGAATCCGCCCGGCGTGGTCCAGAGAGCGACCGCAATCGAGGCGCCCACGAGTTCCGACACGATCGACACCGTCGTGCTCGTCGGCAGCCCGAAGGTGTTGAACAGGTCCAGGAGAAGGACATCCGCTGCCATGACCCCGAGATAGAGCGCGAGGATCGAGGTCAGGATGATCGTCCCGTCCACGTTGGTGAAGAAGCTGGGGTCGAACACGCCGCGCCGCGCCACTTCCATGAGGCCGCTCGATGTGAACGCGCCGAGGAGGATCCCGATCGTGGCGATGATCATGATGAGGCGCCGCCGCGCCACCCGGGACCCGAACGCCGAGTTCAGGAAGTTCACCGCGTCGTTCGCGACCCCGACCCAGAGGTCGAAGGTGGCGAGTCCGAGAATCAGAAGCAGAGCAATCGTTTCGAACAATGGATCAACGCCTGGCTGGGGCTGCGGACGTCCGGACCCGGTGTCACCGCGAGGTGCTGCGCGGTGCTTGCAGCGCCAACCCTAAACCGATTTCGCCACGGGGCAAGCGTCGTGACGAGACTGTTACCTCAACGGCCTCCAGCCTCACCTTCGCCCAGTCGATCTGCGGCCTCCGGCGCCTCCCCGCCGTCCCGCCTCAGGAGCCGTCGCGCCGCCTGGATGTCGGCCCCGTCGGAGCGCTCGGCAAAGAACTCGGCCGTATACTGTTCCTGTCTTCGCGTCATGTTGGTATCCTCCGAAAATCACAATCCGAACGTGGGCACAACCTAATCAGACCCCAGGAGCTGAAATGCGGGTTCCCCCATTCCTGATGGAGCGGTGGCAGTCGACGTTCGAGCACCGCGTGGACTACAACCTTTCCGAGAGCGGCGTGCACCCGCTGACGCTGTCGGAACTGCTGGAACTCATCGACCTGGACCCGGGCGGCGTCCGCCTGGAGTACGGACAGAGCGACGGGTCGGATCCGCTCAAAGCCGTGCTTGCGGACCTGTACGAGGGCGCCGTTCCCGAGAACATCATCGTCACGACCGGCGGGGCCGAAGCCAACTATGTCGTGCTCTGGAGCCTGGTGTCAGCCGGGGACCGGGTCGTGGCTCTGGAACCGACCTACGGCCAGACGCCCGGACTGGCGCGAGGACTGGGCGCGGACGTCGTCTCGTGGAAGCTCGATGAAGCGCGTGGCTGGCAGCCTGCGCCGGGAAGCGCCGCGGAAGTCATCACGCCCGGGACGCGTCTCGTCATCGTCACGAATCCGAACAACCCGACGGGAGCCGTCCTCACCGGCGCGGCGATGGACGAAATCGTCGGCGCCGCCGAGGCGGTCGGGGCCTGGATTCTGGCGGACGAAGTCTATATCGGTGCGGAAGTCGAGGGCCCGGAGACGCCGAGCTTCTGGGGCCGCTACGACCGGGTGATCGTGACGGGCTCGCTCTCGAAGGCGTACGCGCTGCCGGGGCTCCGGCTCGGCTGGATCACCGCGCCGGCGCATATGCACGAAGAGTTCTGGGGCCGGAAGGACTACACGACGATCACGCCGGCCACGCTCTCGGACGTCGCGGCGCGCCGCGTGCTGAGCGCCGATGTGCGCCCCCGCGTGCTCGAAAGGACTCGCGGGATCATCCGCACCAACGTCTCCCGCGTCACCCGGTGGCTCGACGACCGCGGGGACCTGTTCTCGTACCGGGCCCCGGATGCCGGCGCGATCTGCTACGTGCGCTACGGCCTCGATATCAACTCGACGGAGCTGGCGGAACGGCTGCGGGCCGAGAAGGGTGTCCTTGTCGTCCCCGGAGACCACTTCGGGATGGACCACTACCTGCGGATCGGCTTCGGAAACCCGGCCGCGGAACTCGACGAGGGGCTCGACCGGGTGGCGGCCCTTCTCGAGGAGGCCTGCGCCGCGGTGGCATAGGGAAACGACAAGGGGTTCCAGGGTGCTGGCGACGGTCGAGATCGAAGTCAAGCTGACGGGAAGCGCGGCCGAGCTGTCCGCGGCGTTCGACGACCTGGGCGGACCCCGCCCGACGCGCGAACGACTGCTGACGGTCTACTACGACACGCCGGAGGGCCATCTCCGGCGTCGCGGTTTCGCCGTCAGAATCCGGAGCGGAAGCGGCTTCCGGGAACTCACGCTGAAGAGGGATGAGGGGGACGGGCTGACCCGCGGCGAGTGGACGTCGCGCCTTCCGCTCGCGACCCGCGAGGATCAGACGCCGCGGGCCCTTCGACTCCCTCCCGACGCTCCCGTCAACGACCTCGGGATCGCGGATGCCGGCGCGCTGCGCCCCACCTTCCTGACGGACATCGAGCGCACGAAGAAGGAGGTCCGGACGGGCGACGCCCGGGTGGAGGCGTCGCTGGACACGGGGCGGATCTCGGCGGGCGAACGCGAGGGGCGGATAGCCGAACTGGAGTTGGAACTGCTGAGCGGGCCGGTGGAGGACGTGCTTACGGGGGCGCGCGCGCTCCTGGAGAAGCGTCGCCTCAGGATCGGAACGCGCTCCAAGGCCGCGCAGGGCACGGATCTGCTTCTCGGCACGTCGTCGCCCGCCGTCCGGGCGACCCGGGTGAAGCTCTATCCGGCGGATTCGATCGATGGGGCGCTCGCAAAGGTCGTCCGCGCGGCGTCCATCCAGGCGACGGGGAATCTCGCTCCGGTTCTGGAGGGCGCGGACGCCGAAGGCATCCACCAACTGCGGGTCTCCCTGCGGCGGCTGCGTTCCGCGCTCCTCTTCCTCAAGCCCCATCTCGGGTCCCGCGCCGCCGCCCTGAACCGCGACGCCCGGCACGCGCTCAGGCGGCTGGGTCCGGCGCGCGACCTCGACGTCTTTCTGCTCGAGACGTTACCTCCCGTGATCGACGCAAACCCGGGCGCGTCCTCGCTGCCGCGGCTTCGCGACGCCGCACGGGAACGGCGCGACGCGGCCCACGAATCGGCCCGGAGGTTGATCCTGAGCCGGCGGTTCAACCGATTCATCCTGGACCTGCTGCAGGTGGCGCACGGCGGCGGACTCGTCGTGCAGGACGCGGGCGAGTCCCTCCCGAAGACTGCGAGACGCAGACTGAACGGCAGGTACCGGAGCCTGATGAAGGTGGCGAGCGGTTTCGACCACCTGAGCGAACCGGAGCGCCACCGGGTCAGGATCTCGCTCAAGAAGCTCCGCTACGCTTGCGACTACTCGCGGACCCTGTTTCCGGGGCCGGCGGTGGACACCTACCTCCGACGTCTGTCAGCGCTGCAGGACGCCCTCGGCCGCCTGAACGACGCGTCCGTCGCCCGGCGGATCTCGCAGGAGTTGGCCGCGGCCGATCGGCGTACGGCCGTGGCAGCGTCGCGGGTCGTCGACTGGTACGAGCGGTGGGCGTGCGACGCGGAGCCCGGCCTCGTCGAGTCCTGGCGGACCTTCGCCGCGACGGAACCGTTCTGGTAGCGCGCCCGCCCAGCGGGCTTCCCGACAGTTTCGGTACCGGTCAGGGGACGACGCGGGGTCCGAGCGAACGGCGGTGACTCCGCACGCCGCGCGCGAAGAGCAGCAGCGTGAGCAGGAGCGCCGCCCCGCCGATCAGGAGCCGCACCGGATTGTCCGAAACGCGGTTTCCGGGGTTGTCGAGCAGGGCGTCGAAGAGCGTGGGCGGATCGTACAGGACCCCGCCCTTGCCCACGCGGGAAACCGTCTGCGTGAGCGAAATGTCCAGCCGCGGATCGCTCTCGAGAATGAGAAAATCCCCCAGCTTTCCCGGCTCCAGCGTACCCCTCGAATCCTCGAGTCCGAGGTGGCGGGCCGC
>NZ_CANPVO010000030.1 GCF_947581785.1 Candidatus Palauibacter polyketidifaciens
ACCACGGGAACTCGAGTTCGGTCGTCAACCTGAGTCCCTACAAGTTCAACGGCCCCGGGGGGAAGGGACTCCGGCCCTGGGTCCGCATGGCGCCCATGCCGGACCGGTTCCGGGGGCTCCACCGCGGGCCCGGCGACGAGGTTGCGCCGCTCTACGCCGCGCACGTAGGGGAGGCGGCGCAGGCGCTCGAGACGGAGCCCACCTGGTTCGAGGACCGCCCGCCCGGCGCGGCCGCCTTCTTCCACGAATCGATTCTCAGTTGCGGCGGCCAGATCCCGCTTCCGGCCGGATACCTCGCGGCTTCCTACGCGGCGGCCCGCGAACACGGGGCGGTCTGCGTGGCCGACGAGGTGCAGGTCGGCTTCGGCCGCGTGGGGTCCCACTTCTGGGCCTTCGAGGAGCACGGAGTCATCCCCGACATCGTCACCCTCGGCAAGCCGATCGGGAACGGCCACCCGCTCGCCGCGGTCATCACCACGCGCGAGATCGCCGAGTCCTTCGCCAACGGGATGGAGTACTTCAACACCTACGGAGGAAACCCCGTCTCCTGCGCCATCGGCCTCGCCGTCCTCGACGCGATCGAGGAAGAGGGACTGCGGGAGAACGCCGCCATCGTCGGCCAGCGCCTACTCGCCGGCCTGGAGGGTTTACGCGACCGTCACGCCCCGGTGGGAGACGCCCGCGGCCGCGGCCTGTTCACGGGCATCGAGTTCGTGCGGGAGGGCGACGATCTCGAACCGGCCGCTGACCTCGCCGACGCCGCTGTCCAACGGATGCGCGACAGAGGGATCCTCCTCAGCACGGACGGCCCGGACCACAACGTGATCAAGATGAAGCCCCCGCTCGTCTTCTCCGAAGCCGACGCCGACCTCCTGATCTCGGGCCTCGACAAGGTCCTCTCCGAAACCCCCTTCCAGCCCTGACCCGCGTCGGCTACGAGCCGGTCTGGGTGGCGGCGGTGCGCTCGTCATCGTGGGTGCCCCAGCGCTCGAACCATTTCCTGAGAATGAGCTGCGTGCGCAGGAAGTTGGACGGCAGACGCGACGTGCCGTGCCACTCGCCCTGGAACTGGACCATCGCCGTCGGCTTGTTCTGCGCCTTCAGCGCCTGGTAGAACTGCTCCGTCTGCGACATCGGCGTCCGCAGGTCGAGGACGCCCGTCATCAGCATCGTCGGCGTCGTGACGTTGCCCACGTATGTGATCGGCGAGCGGCGGATGTGCTCGCTCGGGTCCACCCACGGGAACTCCCGGAAGTCCGCGTACCAGCGCAGGTAGTTGCCGTCGACCTCGTTGGGGAAGTTGAACCAGTTCACGACCGGACAGTTCGCCGACGCAGCCCGGAAGCGGTCCGTGTGCCCCACGACCCACGAGGTCAGCACGCCGCCGCCCGAGCACCCGTAGACGAACATGTTGCTGTCGTCCACGTAGCCGCGGGAGATGACCTCGTCCACGCTCGACATGAGGTCGTCAAAATCGTGGTTCGGATAGTCGTACTGGATGGCGTTCCCGAACTCCGTCCCGTAGCCGGAGCTTCCGCGCGGGTTCGTGTAGAGGACGACGTAGCCGTTCGCGGCGTGCTCCTGCCACGAGAAGTTGAACCCGCCGTTGTACATGCCGTGCGGGCCGCCGTGAATGATGAGAATGAGGGGATACTGGAGCGACGGATCGAAGTCCGGGGGCTTGATGACCCAGCCGTGAATCGGGAGTCCGTCATGGGATGACTCGCTCCAGACCTGTTCGACTTCGCCCAGCGTCACGCCCGCCAGCACGTCGGCGTTCACATCCGTCAGTCTCGTGCGCCCGTCGGGCCGGTCCACGGGGAAGACATGGATGTCGCCGGGTTCGTGCGCGTCGCCCCACATCCCCACGGCCATGCCGCCGTCGCTCACGTCGTTGAGGCCGAACATCTGCGGGCCCTCGGTCATCGCCCGCACGTCGCCATCCACCGAGGCGTAGTGGATGTTGCGGTAGCCGTCCGCCGCGGCGTCGAAGTAGACGCCGGCTCCGTCCGGGGCCCAGTGCAGCGCCCCGGGACTGCGGTCCATTTCGGCCGTCAGGGCGCGCGGGTTCGATCCATCCGCGTTCATCACATAGACGGCGGATTCGATGTAGTCGAACGTCGTCGTGTCGTGCCCCACGTAGGCGATCATGCGCCCGTCCGGCGATGGCACCGGCCGGTTGTCCGGACCCTTGCGCGTTGTGACCTGGCTCAGTTCGCCGGACTCCGCGTCGAGCCGATAGATCTCGGTCTCCTGCCACCGGTACACGGCGTCCTCGATGATGAGGCCGCTGAACAGGAGCGATTGGCCGTCGGGCTCCCACGCGGGGACGCCGAAGTTGTAGTCGCCCTCGGTGAGTTGGCGCGCGGTGCCGCCCTCGGCGGGGACGACGAAGATGTGCTGGTACTTGTCGCCCAGGAATCCGACGCGGTCCTGCCGGTAGACGAGGCGCTCGATGATGCGCGGCCCCGGCGTCCACGTCGCCCCCTCCGGCTTGGGGAGCGAAAGGGACCAGTGGCGCGCCGTGGGCTCCTCCGCCCCCACGCGCATCGTGAACGAGAAGCGCGTCCCGTCGGGAGACCAGGCGAAGTTCGACGGACTGTCCGTGACCCGCGTCACCTGGGAGACGGCCCCCTCGGCGTCCATCCAGCGCACGAAGATCTGGGTGTTTCCCTCGTCGTCGGGCGCGAGGAACGCGAGCCGGCTGCCATCGGGAGACCAGCGAGGCGAGGACCCGTCTACGAGATGGCGGGAGCGGCTGCCGTCCGGATTCACGATCCAGATCGAGGATTCCCAGGCGTCGTTCATCTTGTCGACCCACAGGCGCTCGTAGACCACGGCGTCGCCATCCGGCGAGATCTGCGGATCCTGGACCCGCTCCCAGTCGAGCCAGGACTCGAGCTGGAGGGCGCCGTTCGCTTCCTGCGCGACGAGCGCGGGGACCGCGGCGGCGAGGCCGCAGGCGGCCGAGAGCGCGGCGAGCGTGACGAGATGGCGGAACGGGGCGCGGAGGGAAGCGGGGGCGCGCGTGTCCATGGTACCTCCTGGGGTGAAGGGCGCGGGGCCTTTCGAAACATGGGATGCGCGTCGCCGCATGCATAGACCGCGCTCCGCCGCGCGCGCCCCCATGCCCCCCGAAGTTTTGCGTCTTATGTTGCGTTGGTGAACGACCGCGGCTGCCGCGCGGGATGCGGCGGCCCACAAGCCGGGAGGTTTCCGTGACGACTCGCACGCCCACCGACGCGACCCGCCTGCCCGACCGTCGCAGATTCCTCAAGCGTGCCGCCGCGGGAGCCGCCCTCGCGGCGACTCCGGCGTGGACGCGGGCGCCGTCCAGACCCGGTCTCAGCCTGGAGGAACTGTCGGCGCGCCGAGACTTCATGGGGACGGAAGACGAGTCCTTCTGGGAGATGGTGAAGTCACAGTTCCCGCTCCGTCCCGGACTCATCCTCGTGAACGCGGCGAATCTCTGCCCCTCGCCGTATCCGGTGCAGGAGGCGGTGTTCGGCTACACGCGCGACATCGATCAGGACGCCTCGTTCCACAACCGGGCCAAGTTCAACGCGCTGGCCGCGGAGTCCGTGGAAGCGCTCGCGCGGCTGCTCGGCGCCGCGCCCGATGAGATCGTCGTCACCCGCAACACCTCCGAGAGCAACAACACCGTCATCAACGGGCTCACGCTGGGCGCGGGAGACGAGGTCGTGCTGTGGGATCAGAACCATCCCACGAACAACGTGGCGTGGGACGTCCGGGCGGACCGCTGGGGCTACAAGGTGATCCGCGTGGCGACGCCGCCGGTGCCCGAGACGGAGGACGAACTGATCGACGCGTTCGTGAGCGCCTTCACCGACCGCACGCGTGTGCTCGCCGTGACCCAGATCTCGAACATCTCGGGCGTCGAACTGCCGGCGCAGCGCCTGTGCAGCATCGCGCGTGACCGCGGCATCTACGTGCACATGGACGGGGCCCAGAGCTTCGGCGCGGTGGAAGTCGACCTTCACGCCATGGGCTGCGACTCGTACACCGGGAGCGCCCACAAGTGGTTCTGCGGACCCAAGGAAGCCGGGGTCCTCTACGTCCGGGCCGAACGGGTCGCGGAGCTGTGGCCGAGCGACGTCGGCGTGGGTTGGGAGGGGGCGATCGCGGGCGGCGGTGCCGACAAGTTCGGCACGTACGGCCAGCGGGACGACGCGGCCGTCGCGGGCGTGGGGACGACCGTGGAGTTCCACGAGGCCATCGGGGCGGCGGCGATCGAGGAGCGGATGCGGGCTCTCGCGGCCGGGCTCAAGGCGGCGATCCGCGACCGGATCCCCGGCGTGAAGTTCCACACGTCGGACGTACCGGGCCTCGGCGGAGGCGTGGTCATCGCGGAGCTGGGGGTCGACGACCACACGGAGATCTACAACCGGATCTACGAGGAACACGGCGTCGCGGGAGCGCTCCGCCGGGGCGTGTTCCCCGGCATCCGGCTCTGCCCCCACATGTACAACACGATGGCGGAGATGGAACAGGTCGCCGACGCGCTCGCCGCTTCCGCCTGAATCGCGGCCCGCGGTTCGAATCGACTAGAGCTCGCCGCGGTTCTTCGCCCAGAGTGCGTAGTGGCAGGCGCGGGCGGTGAGGGCCATGTAGGTGAGAGAGGGGTTCTGGCAGGCGGATGAGGGCATCGCCGCGCCGTCGATCACGAACAGGTTCGGCGCGTCCCACGCCTGGTTGTAGCCGTTGAGGACGGAAGTCGCCGGATCCCGCCCCATGCGCGCCGTTCCCATCTCGTGGATCGTGAGGCCCGGCGCCGTGAGGTCCGTGAGCAGTTCGATGTCGACGCCGCCGCCGGCTTCCAGCATCTCTGCGGCGCGGTCCGCGCTGTCCCGCATCATCAGGCGCTCGTTGTCGCTCCACTCGCAGTGGATGCGGAGGGCGGGGATGCCCCACGCGTCGACGCGCTCCGGGTCGAGTTCGATGTAGTTTTCCTCGCGCGGGAGACATTCCCCGAAGGCGCCGAGTTCGAACTCCCACACCCCGGGTTCCGTGAGCCGGCGCTTGTATTCCGCCCCGAAGCCCGGCATGTCGAGGCCGCGGCTCCAGCCCTGCCGCGTGGACCAGCCCTGGTAGCCGTAACCGCGGATGAAGTGGGTCGACGGTTCCGTCACGTTGCGGAAGCGGGGGATGTAGATCCCGTTCGGACGCTCGCCGGTGTAGCCGTGGTTCTCCCAGCCCGGGAATTTCGCCTTCGCCCCCGTGCTCATCGTGTGATCCATGAGATAGCGGCCGAGGACCCCGCTCGAGTTCGCGAGTCCGTCCGGGAAGTCGGCGGACGTCGAGTGGAGGAGAATCCGCGTCGACTCGAGCGCGGAGGCGCCCAGCATGACGATCTCCCCGAAGAACTCCAGATCTTCCCCCGTCTGACGGTCGATGACGCGCACACCTGCGACGCGGCCGCGGGCGGGGTCCCAGATCACGCTGTGCACGACGCTGTCCGGGCGCAGCGTCATCCGGCCCGTGGCCTCGGCGGCGGGGAGGGTGGCGTTGAGCGAACTGAAGTAGCTCTTCGTGATGCAGCCGCGGTGGCAGGGACCGCAGTAGTGACAGGCGCTCCGTCCCTTGTGGTCGCGGGTGAGGACGGCCGTGCGCCCGATCGTCATCATCCGGGTGTCGCCGAAGTCGCGGGCGATCGCCTCCTTCACCGCGTTCTCGACGCAGGTCATCTGCATGGGAGGCAGGAGGACGCCGTCGGGCAGTTGGGGAAGTCCCTCCGGCTGGCCGCTGATGCCCACGAACTCCTCGACGTGCGCGTACCACGGGGCGAGGTCCGAGTAGCGGATCGGCCAGTCGACCCCGATCCCGTCACGCGCGTTGGCCTCGAAGTCGAGGTCGCTGAGGCGGTACGACTGCCGCGCCCACATGATCGAGCGCCCGCCGACCTGGCGGCCCCGGATCCACAGGAAGGGCTTCTCATCGGGCGTCGTGTACGGGTTCTCGATGTCGTTGACGAAGAACTTCCGGCCCATCTCATCGCAGGCGTAGCACTCGCGCTGCACGGGCTGCTCGGCGGCGAGCGCCTTGCGGTCGTTCCAGCCCCGGTACGGCATGCGGTACGGCGGCACGTGTTCGACGTAGTCCCGTTCGGGGACGATCATGGGGCCCGCCTCCAGCACCAGCGTGCGGAGGCCGAGTTCGGTGAGTTCCTTTGCGGCCCAGCCGCCGGTGATCCCCGAGCCGACGACGATCGCGTCCCAGACCTCCTGCCGGCCGCTCACGGCTGCCCCCCGGGGCGGCCCTCGCCGGTCCCGTACTGGTCGAGGAGGACGCACCCCTCGAAGGCGCCGGGGATGATCCGGTATCCGAGCGAGCGGAGGCCGGGCCGGGATGTGAAGTAGCCGGCGAGCGTGAAGCGTTTCATGTCGTAGAGGAAGGTCTGCGTCTCGTCGATCTCGGGATCCCGGCGATGGCGGTCGAGATCCTCGTCCATCCGCCCGACGAGTTCCGCCTGCTGGGCGGACATGCAGTCGGCGAAGGCGGCGCCGTGGGCCGACCGGGCGAGGGAATCCACTCCGTTCAGGCCGGCGAGGAAACGGTCGCGGTCCGACGCGTCCAGCCACCCGGTCAGGAGGGCATCGACGAATGCGGTGACGCCCGCCTCGCTCGCGCCGGGCGTGTCCGTCCGGGGGATGATGGTCTCGGCGAGCGCCGTCACCGTCCGCGCCTGCGCGGGCGTCAGCGTCGCGGGCGGCGCGCCGCCGACCGGGCCGGCCACCGCCCGGATGCGCTGCCCCAGCGCCAGGGCCTCCGCCACCGCGCTCCCCGGCGCCAGCAGCGGCGCGCCCGCGGCCACACCGATGATCTCGAGAGCCCTGCGCCGTTTCACAGTCGGTCCTCCCGGCCGGCATCGACGCGCGCGGGCGGCGGGGGTGCCGCCGCGCTCCGCCAACATAGGCCGAGGCGCCCCCCGCGCGAGACCGCTCGACGGACCGCGCGGTTCGACGCCGACCGGGGAGCGCGACATATTGCGCGCATGGACAGACGCAGATTCGTACGGAACTCGCTCGGAGCTGGACTCCTCCTCACGCACGCCGGACGCGCCACGGCCGCCGGCGCCCGGACGTTCCCGGAGGCCGGAGCCCCGCCGGACGCGCGAACTCTGCCGGACGCCTGGGGGCTCCAACTTTACACGGTGCGGTCGCTGATGGCGCGGGATGTCGAACGGACGCTCGCCGCCGTCGCTCGCATCGGCTACGGCGAGGTGGAGTTCGCCGGCTACTTCGGACGCTCGCCGAGCGAGATCCTGACCGCGCTGGAAGCGGAAGGCCTCACCGCCCCCGCCGCTCACCTGTCGCTCGAGGAACTCCGGTCGAGCTTCGATGAGGCCGCCGCGGCGGCGGCGGAGATCGGACATCGGTACCTCGTCGTCCCCTACCTCGGGGGTTCCGAGCGACCGGGCAACGACGGCGCCACGGGAACGGCCCTCGTGGACGGATATCGGCGGCTCGCGGACGAGTTCAACGGGCTCGGGGCGCGCTGCCGCGAGGCCGGACTCGGCTTCGCCTACCACAACCACGACTTCGAACTCGAAGAGGTGGACGGCGTTCGTCTCTTCGACATCATGATCGAGAACACGGACCCTGAACTCGTCACCTACGAGGTCGACTTCTACTGGCTCGTGCACGCCGGCGCCGATCCGTTCGACTACTTCAGCCGGTATCCCGGCCGCTTCGAACTCTGCCATGTAAAGGACCGGACCGCGGACGGCGAGATGGCGGACGTGGGCGCGGGGGAGATCGACTTCGAGGCGATCTTCGAGCGCTCCGACGAGGCGGGACTCATCCACTACTTCGTCGAGCACGACGCGCCGCGCGATCCGATGGGGTCGGTGCGCGCGAGCTACGAGCACCTCGCGTCGTTCGGTGGCTGACGGGTCCGGGCCCCGCAGCGAAAGGCCGGTCAGCCGCCGCGATGCCCTGCGCGCGACCGGCGCCGCCTCCCTCGGGCTCCTCGTCGGCGGCACCGCGAACCCTGCGTCCGCGCTCGCCGGCGGGGCGCGAGGGCCGGGTCGCGACGCGCACGCCGCGCGCCGGTCCGCCAACGCCATCACGCAGTCCGTGGCCCGCTGGTGCTTCGAGGAGATCCCGCTCGTCCCCTTCTGCGAGGGCGTGGCCGACATGGGCCTCACCGCGATGGACCTGCTCACGGTCGAGGAATGGCCCGTCGCGCAGGACCACGGCCTCACCGTCTCGTGCGGCGACGTGGCCGCCGGGACGATCGAGGACGGCCTCAACGAGACTGAAAACCATGCGGGCATCATCGAGGCCTTCGAACGGCACATCCCGCACGCCGCGCGCGTCTCGGTCCCCAACGTGATCTGCTTCTTCGGCAATCGCCGCGGGATGGAGAACGGCGTCGGCATCGAGAACTCCATCCGCTGCCTCGAGGCGTGCGCCCCCATCGCCGAATCCGAGGAGGTCACGATCCTCGTCGAAGTCCTCAACTCGAAAGCCGGCGGACACGTCGACTACATCGGCGACCGTATGGACTACGGGCTCGAGATCATCCGGGCCGTCGACTCGCCCCGCGTGAAGATCCTGTACGACATCTACCACATGCAGATCATGGAAGGGGATATCATCCGCACGCTGACGGATGCGAGCCCCTGGATCGGCCACTACCACACCGGCGGGGTCCCGGGGCGGGCCGAGATCGACGGCACGCAGGAACTGAACTATCCCCCGATCGTGCGGGCGATCGCGGACACGGGTTTCGAGGGCTTCATGGCCCACGAGTTCATTCCGCGGAGCGGCGACCCCCTGCGCTCGCTGCGCGAAGCCGTGGAGTTGTGCGCCGTCTAGCGAGTGCGGTTGATGACTGGTGGCATGACTTAAGGAACCCTCGGAGGAGGGGTGTAGATTGTCAATCGGAGTGACAATCTACACCCCCGGATGCACGGTTGGGTTCCGAGGTGTGATGGACCCTCCGAAATCCCCACCTTACTCGTCGGTCTCGTCGATCCCGCCGATCCGGTGACCGACCGTCGCGGCACCTACACGGGGCCGCCGAGGCCGCCCGCAGCCGCCTCCGCCCGACGGACGGCCGGCCTCCGGGCCAGGACGGCCTGCTTCCTTCCCAGCCACAGCGCGATCACCAGCCACAGTCCCGCCAGCGGGACCATGGTCAGCGCCAGCGCGGAGCTTCCCAGCCCGAGCGCGCGCAGTCCGGCGAAGGACCACACCCCGATCTGGTCGCCCGCCCGGTAGACGAAGAGGTCGTTGAAGTTCTTCGCCTTGTATTTGTCCCTTCGAGGGAGGACGGTGTAGAGCACCTCCCGCGTCGGCACCGCCAGCGCGAAGTTCCCGGCCCTCCGAAGGA
The DNA here is from genome assembly GCF_947581785.1 of Candidatus Palauibacter polyketidifaciens. Classification (NCBI taxonomy): domain Bacteria; kingdom Pseudomonadati; phylum Gemmatimonadota; class Gemmatimonadia; order Candidatus Palauibacterales; family Candidatus Palauibacteraceae; genus Candidatus Palauibacter; species Candidatus Palauibacter polyketidifaciens. Next base: position 9,358 of record NZ_CANPVO010000030.1, read on the forward strand.
TCTGGAACACGACGAACACCGCGAAGACGGGCGCCGCCCCCAGCGCCAGGAAGCCGAGGACGCTGAGTACGGGCAGTATCCCGAGCGCCAGGCGCACGCCGAGCCATTTCAGGATGCGGCCCGTCAGAAAGAGTTGGGTGAAGAGGGTGAGCAAGTTCACCGAGAGGTCGATCTGCGCGAAGACCGAGGTCCGTTCCGCGCTCGTCGCGAAGGTGCGGGAGATGATGTCCGCCTGGATGTTGTAGAGGAAGGTGGAACCGATGGTGAAGAGCAGCATGAAGGCGCCGATCCCCAGCAGGTAGGGCGACGCCAGGACCCGCCGGATCCCTTCCAGCGCCGAACCCCCGATCACCGCCCCCGACGCTTCTCCGCCCGAAGCTTCCCGACCGGCGCCCGGCCCCCCGCGCGCCGCCGCGAGCGTGGCGCAGCGCGAATCGAGCGCCTTGAGGCAGAGGACCGCGCCCTCGAGCAGCAGCACGGAGAACAGGAGCAGCGTGGCCGGCGACAGGAATCCCACCAGGAAGGCCGTGATCGAGGAGCCGACGATCCCGCCCAGGGTGCCACCGACCCCGATGAGGCCGAAGAGCCGGCGGCTCTGGCGTTCCCGGAAGATGTCGGTCATGAACGACCAGAAGACGGAGACCACGAACAGGTTGAAGACGCTGATCCAGACGAAGAAGGTCCGGCCGACCCATACCGCAGCGGCGCCGTCGGCCACGACGCTCAGCAGCACGAAGTAGACGAGCAGGTTCAGCATGAAGAAGCGGTACGTGAGGGTCACGAACCGCCGGCGGGTCCACCGCGAGACCACCGCGGCGAAGATCGGGTGTACGAGAAGCATGGCGGTGAGCGTTCCCGTGAAGAGCCAGGGGATGTTCTCGACCCCGCCCGCCACGGCCATCTCCTCGCGGATGGGCCGGATCACGTAGTACGCGGAGAGGATGAAGAAGAAGTAGAGCGCCGACAGCAGCACGAGCCGGCCCTCTTCCGGACGGGCGCCCGTCAGCCGTGCGGCGACCGGGCGCGGCTCGCTCTCCGGGGGTGGGGTCATGCGGAGGAAGCTCCGGGGTGGCGCTTCATTGTGGCTCTGCTTGCCGGTCGCTGGAAAAAGGGATTCTCTTCAGAGGATCTGGGAACCTAACGGCGGGAGCAAACGTGGCCAGCTTGCTGGAAGTGATCGACGGCTTCACGAGGCGCGTCCTCAACATGAGGCGGGGCGAATTCGGTCTCGCGATACTGTCCGCGCTCTTCTTCTTCCTCGTCCTCTGCGGCTACTTCTTCCTCCGTCCCGTGCGGGAAGCGATGGGCGTCGCCCGGGGGATGGACGAACTCCGCTGGCTCTTCGCCGTGACGTCGCTGGCCTCCCTGTTCGCGGTCCTCGTCTTCGGGGGCGTCGTCGCGCGGACGAACCGGCGGCGCTTCATCCCCATCGCGTACCTGTTCGTCATCGCCTGCCTGATCGGCTTCGCGACGCTCCTCATCCAGGACGTGCGGGCGGGCGGCGGACTCATCGGCACGGATGCGGAGACCGGCCTCGCGCGAGGCGTGGGCTACACCTTCTACGTGTGGCTGAGCGTCATCAACCTCTTCTCGACGAGCGTGTTCTGGGCCTTCATGGTCGATGTATTCGACGTCGACCAGGGGAAGAGGATGTTCCCGTTCATCGGGATCGGCGGGACGCTGGGGGCGTTCCTCGGGGGCCGCGGCGCCGACTTCGTCAGCGGCCTTACCGAGAGCGCGTACCTGCCGGCCGGCCTCATGCTGATCGGCGCCGGGTGCTTCGCACTCGCGATCGCCGTCATGCTCATCCTCGACCGGAAGGCCGGGGCGTCGGACCTCTCCCGGCTCGGATCGGGCCCGGCGGGCGGACCGGTGGCGGCGGACGACGGGGCGGCGGGAACCAGAGGCGGGCGACGGGGCGATGGGGGCACGCGGATCGGAGGCGGGTCGCTGGAAGGGCTGCGGGCCGTGTTCACCTCGCCGTACCTGCTCGGCGTCGGGCTCTGGGTCGTGTTCATGGCCGTCTCGAACACGCTGATCTACTTCACGCAGGCGAACGTCATCCTCGGGGCGACGGACACCTTCAGCCAGCGCGTTGGGAGCTTCGCCGACTTCGACTCGCTGGCCCAGCTCGCCACCCTGTTGACGCAGGTCTTCGTGACGACGCACCTGATCCGGAAGCTGGGCGTGGGCTGGACGCTCGCCATCCTGCCGCTCGTCACCGTGCTCGGGTTCGTCGTGCTCGCCGTGTGGCCCGTTTACGGCGTGATGCTGATCTTCCAGGCCGTCCACCGCGCGACGCGCTACGCCGTGTCCCGGCCCTCCCGCGAAACGCTGTTCTCGGTCGTGCCGGCGGCGGAGAAGTACAAGGGGAAGCCGATCGTCGATGTCTTCCTGTATCGCGGCGGCGACCTCGCCGGAGCCGGCATCGACGGCCTCTTCGCGATGCTCGGCCTCGGGCTCGCCTGGGTAGCGATGTCGACGGCGCCGCTGGCCGGCATGTGGATCGCGCTCTCCATAGGGCTCGGACAGGCGCAGGCCCGCCGCATCTCTTCCTGAGCCGGCCGTGCTGCCCGACGATCTCTTCGGTCCCGGTTCTCCGCTCCGCGTCATCGGCCACCGGGGGGCGGCGGCGTTCGCGCCCGAGAACACGCTCCCTTCCTTCGAGCACGCAGTGCGCGTGGGGGCCGACGCGGTGGAACTCGACCTCCACCGGAGCGCGGACGGCCGCCTCATGGTCATCCACGATCCGAGCCTCGACCGCCTCACCGAGGGGACGGGCCCGGTGGAGGAGCGGACGCTTGACGAACTGCGCGCCTTCGACGCCGGATACCGCTTCACGACGGACCGCGGGAAGACGTTTCCCTTCCGGGGGACGGGCGTCGGCATCCCCACCCTCGAGGAAGTGCTGGAGGTGCTGGGAGACCTGCCGGTCGTGGCGGAGATCAAGTCGGCGGCCGCGGGGCACGAACTCGGCGCGTGGCTGCAGCGGAGCCGGAATCGCGCGGACCGCGAGCGGATCCTGGTCGGCGGCTTCGAGCGCGGAGAAGTGGAGCCCGCGAGCCGGCACGCGCGCTGGCACTGCGCCTACCAGGACGAACTCCGCACGTACGTCCTTCTCGGCAAGGTCGGCCTCGGCCGCCGCTTCGCCCCCGCCGGGTGCGCGGCCGCCATGCTGCCGGAACGGCAGGGCGCGCTGCGCATCGTCACGCCGCGCTTCGTGCGGCGCGCCCACGCCGACGGTATGGGCGTGTTCGTCTGGACCGTGAACCGCGCCGACGACATGCGGCGACTCCTGGACTGGGGCGTGGACGGGCTCGTGAGCGACTCCCCGGGCCGCGCCCGCCGGATCCTGGACGAGCGGGAGATGTGGGGACATGCCGGAGCCTGAAGCGCGGCCGCGGACGATCCTCCACGTGGACATGGATGCTTTCTATGCAGCGGTCGAGATCCGCGAGGACCCGTCGCTGCGCGGGAAGCCGGTCATCATCGGGTCCGCCCCGCGCAAGGGCCGCGGCCGGGGCGTCGTCTCCACGGCAAACTACGAGGCCCGCCGTTACGGGATCCATTCCGCGATGCCCATCTCGCAGGCGTGGCGCCGCTGCCCCGACGGCGTCTACGTGCGCCCGCGCATCGCCTTCTACGCGGAGATCTCGGGGCGGATCTTCGACATCTTCCGCTCCTTCACGGACCAGGTGGAGACGCTCTCGCTCGACGAAGCCTTCCTCGACGTGACCGCGAGCCGTCGGCTGTTCGGCACGGGACCGGAGATCGCGGAGCGGATCCGGCAGCGGATCGCCGAGGAGGAGCGGCTCACGGCCTCCGTCGGCGTCGCCTCGAACAAGTACGTGGCGAAGGTGGCGAGCGACCTCAGGAAGCCGGACGCGCTCGTCATCGTGCCGCCGGGGACCGAACGGGAGTTCCTCGCGCCCCTCTCGGTATCGCGACTCTGGGGGGCGGGGCCGAAGGTGCAGGCTCGTCTGGCGAGACTCGGCTTCAAAACCATTGGGGATGTCGCCCGGAACCAACCCGGGTTTCTTGAGGCTTCCCTGGGCCGGAAGCTGGGGAGGCGCCTCCACGAACTCGCGAACGGCCTCGACGTTCGGAGGGTCGACCCGCGGCCCGGGCGAAAGTCGCTCGGCAAGGAAGTGACCTTCCCGCGGGACGTCGAGGACCGCGCCCGCGTCGAGCGGACGCTGCTCGCCCTCTGCGAGGGGGTCGCGCGGGCGCTGCGCAGGAAGGGGATCGCGGGGCGCACGGTGCAGTTGAAGCTGCGCTGGGACGGCTTCGAGACGCACACGCGCCAGCGGACGCTCGAGCGGCCGGCGGACATGACGGAGGTCATCTGGCCCGTCGCCCGGGAGCTGTTCCGGGAGGCCGACGATCCCCGCCGCCTGGTCCGGCTCGTCGGAGTCAGCCTCTCCGGCTTCGATCATCCCGAGGGCGCGCAACTCGGGCTCCTGGATGACGTCGACGACGACCCCGCGAGCTCCGGCGGCGAGAGCCGGCGCCGGCTGGCGAAGACGATGGACGCCGTGGCGGACCGCTTCGGCCGGGACGCGCTGAAGCGGGCCGCCCTACTCGACTCGAACGAGCGAGGCACATGACGATGCAGGTATTCCCGATTCCGCCGGCCTCCGGGCGCGGCATCCTCTGGTTCTTCATCATCATGATGGTCGTGCTCGGCGCCGTGACGCTGATGATGGGCTGGGCGGCCTGGTCCACCCGGAACAGCCGGGCCGAAGTCTCGCCCGCGGGGCTGAAGCTGGTGGGAGACCTCTGGGGCCGGACGATCCCCCTCGACCGTCTCGAACTCGACGGGGCCCGCGTCGTCGATCTCCGCGGCGAACCCGACCTCGTCCCGCGCCGGCGCACGATGGGGACGGCGCTCGGAGACTACTCCGCGGGATGGTTCCGGCTCCGCAGCGGAGAGAAGGCGCTCCTCTACCTCACGGACCGGCGACGGGTGGTGTACATTCCCACGCTCGACGGGTACTCGCTCCTCCTTAGCCAGAGCGACCCCCGGCGCTTTCTGGACGCCCTGCACGACGCCACCGGCGACCCGGCCGGCAGCGCGGCCGGCAACAGCGACGAAGCCACCGAAGGAGAGTGACGACGGATGCTCCCCACACGGGATGAAGCGCTCGCGATCGTCCACGAATACACCGAGAGTCCCGGGCTCCGGCGCCACATGCTGGCCGTGGAGGCCGCCATGCGCGCCTACGCGAGAAAGTACGGCGAGGACGAGGATCGCTGGGGCGTGGCGGGACTGCTGCACGACTTCGACTACGAGCGCTGGCCCAACCACGACCACGCGCCCGATTCGGAGCACCCCTCGACCGGGGTCGCCATCCTCCGCGAGAAGGGGGTGGACGAGGACATCCTCGAGACGATCATGGCCCACGCGGACTACACGGATGTCGAGGCGACGACGCTGATGTCGAAGACGCTCCGGGCCGTGGACGAACTCACCGGCTTCATCACCGCCTGCGCCCTGGTGCGGCCGACGCGGCTCGCCGGCATGAAGACCCGGTCCGTAAGGAAGAAGATGAAGGACAAGGCGTTCGCCGCCGCCGTGAGCCGCGACGAAATGACGGGGAATTGCGCGGAACTGGGCGAGGACATGGGCGAGCACATCGCCTTCGTCATCGCCGCCATGCAGCTTGCGGCGGAAGATCTCGGCCTGAACGGCCCGGCCGCGGGCTGAACCGCCGTGCGGACCGTCGCCCGATTCGGAGGTGCTCGACCATGACCACGACGACGATCGTCATGATGATCCTCATCCTCGGATTCGTCTGGGGAGGACTCGCCGTCCTCGCGTCGGTCGCCTGGCGCAAGGAAGGCGCCAAGCGAGGCGGAGAGAGCTAGCCCCGCAATGAGGGAGAGGCACCGTGGGGGACGGACCCTCCTGGTGACGCTGGCCGCGCTGGCGGCCGGGTCGTGCTTCCTCCCCATCCCGCGCGCGATGCGCCCGCCCGAACCCGTCGCCTCCGACTCGGCGGCCGCGCGGCAGGATTCGATCGCGAGGGCCGAGCAGGCCGCAGCCGCGCGACGCGACTCCATCCTCGAGGCGCAGCGAGAGTCCGCACGGCAGGATTCGATCGCGAGGGCGCAACGGGAGGCCGCGCGACAGGACTCGATCGCGAGGGTCGCCGCGCGACGCGACTCCATCCTCGCCGCGGAGAGGGAAGCAGCCCGGCGAGACTCGCTGGAGGCGGCCCGGCGCGACTCGCTGATCGCGGCCGCCCGCCGCGACTCCATCGCCAGCATCGAGGCGGCCCGGGCCGCGGCCGCCGCGGAGTTGGCGGAGCTCCGCGAATCGGGCCCCGTCTTCGTCGCCCACGATGAGGCGCCCCGCCTCGTGTGGGACACCGAGGCCGAGGCCGCGCTGGCGACGACGCTGCTGCCCGTGATCCGCGGCGAGAGGCTCGACCCGAACATCTCGGCCTCCATCTGGCTTCTCGTGCGAACCGATGGCAGGGTCGAGGCGACCGCGATCCAGGTCTCTTCCGGCGACGGCGCCTTCGACGCGGCGGCCGTGCGGGCGGCGCGCGGACTGCTCTTCGCCCCCGCCCTCCGCGGTGGGCGTGTGGCACCCGTCTGGGTCCTGCGCGAAATCTCGCTCCTCATGCGGTAGATTCATGCGGTAGCCGCGATCCTCTCCCCCCCGCCGCCGGGGGCTGCGATCCGCCGTCCGACCGAATAGCTTGCGCGCCCGATGCCACGCCGCGACGACATCTCCTCGATTCTTCTCATAGGCTCCGGCCCGATCGTGATCGGCCAGGCCTGCGAGTTCGACTACTCCGGGACGCAGGCCTGCCGGGCGCTCCGCGAGGAGGGATATCGAGTCATCCTCGTGAACTCGAATCCCGCCACGATCATGACGGACCCGGACATCGCCGACGCGACCTACATCGAGCCGCTGACGGCCGACTGGGTCGCGCGGGTCATCGAGGCGGAGAAACCTGACGCGCTCATCCCGACGATGGGCGGCCAGACGGCGCTCAACGTCGCGCTCGAACTCGCCGAGCGCGGGGTCCTCGACGAGCACGGGGTGGAACTGATCGGCGCCGATGTCCGGGCGATCCAGCTCGCCGAGGACCGCGAGCAGTTTGCCGAAGCCATGGAGCGGATCGGCCTCGCGCTGCCCCCCGGCGGCTTCGCCCGCTCGCTCGACGAGGCCCTCGCGCTCGTCGAGGACACGGGATTCCCCGCCATCATCCGACCGTCCTTCACCCTCGGCGGCACCGGCGGCAGCACCGCGTACAACCGCGAGGAGTTTGAAGACCTCGTCCGCTCCGGCATCCGCTCCTCGCCGATCGGAGAGGTGCTCATCGACAAGAGCATCATCGGCTGGAAGGAGTTCGAACTCGAGGTGATGCGAGACCGGGCGGACAACGTGGTTATCGTCTGCTCGATCGAGAACTTCGACGCGATGGGCGTCCACACGGGCGACTCGATCACCGTCGCACCGGCGCTCACCCTCTCGGACCGCGAGTACCAGGCGATGCGGGACGCGGCGATCGCCTGCATCCGCGAGATCGGTGTGGACGCGGGCGGCTGCAACATCCAGTTCGCCGTGCACCCGACGACGGGCGAGATGCTCGTCATCGAGATGAACCCGCGCGTGTCCCGGAGTTCGGCGCTCGCGTCGAAAGCGACCGGCTTCCCGATCGCCCGCATCGGCGCCAAGCTCGCGGTCGGCTACCGCCTCGACGAGATCCCGAACGCGATCACGCAGGTGACGCCTTCCTGCTTCGAGCCGGTGCTCGACTACATGGTCGTGAAGATCCCGCGCTTCGCGTTCGAGAAGTTCCCGAAGGCGGACGCGACGCTCGGCGTGCAGATGAAGGCCGTGGGCGAGGTGATGGCGATCGGCCGCACCTTCCAGCAGGCATGGCTGAAAGGCTTCCGCGCGCTCGAGAACGGGCGGGCGGGGTGGCTGCCCTCGCCGGACCCGGACGCGGACCGCCTCGAGGACGGCGCCGTCGACACGGTGCGGGCCGCGATCCGCACCGCGACGCCCGAACGCCCCTTCCAGCTCTACCGCGCCTTCCAGGCGGGCCTCTCCGTGGACGAGATCAACCGGATCACCGGAATCGACCCCTGGTTCCTCTCCCAGCTCGAGGAGCTCGTGCGCGAGGGCCGGGCCTTCGCGGCGGCCGGGGAGGTCACGCCCGGCGACGTCGAACGGTTGAAGCGAATCGGGTTCGGCGACGCGGAGATGGGACAGTTGCGCGGGATTCCGGAGGCCGAGGTGCGCGACGTGCGCCAGGCCGCCCGACTCCGGCCCGTCTACAAGACGGTCGACACCTGCGCGGGCGAGTTCCCCGCCGCCACGCCGTACCTCTACTCGACCTATGAGGACGAGAACGAATCCGAGCGCTCGGACCGGCGGAAGATCATCATCCTCGGGAGCGGCCCGAACCGCATCGGACAGGGCATCGAGTTCGACTACTGCTGCGTTTCGGCCTCGCTCGCGCTGCGCGACGAAGGGTTCGAGACGATCATGATCAACTCTAATCCCGAGACCGTCTCCACCGACTTCGACATCTCGAACAAGCTCTACTTCGAGCCGCTCACGGTCGAAGACGTGCTCGCGATCGTGGAGCAGGAGGAGCCGGAGGGCGTCATCGTCCAGTTCGGGGGACAGACGCCGCTGACGATCGCGCGCAAGCTCGAGCAACTCGGCGTCCCCATCCTCGGGACGAGCGTGGAATCGATCGACCGCACCGAGGACCGCCGCCGCTTCGACGAACTCTGCCGTGAACTCGGCGTTCCGATGCCGCCGGGCGGGACCGCGACGAGCATCGAGGAGGCGCTGGAGATCGCGGAGGAGATCGGGTATCCCGTGCTCGTCCGCCCCAGCTACGTGCTCGGTGGCCGCGCGATGGAGATCGTCTACGACCCGGTCTCGCTGCGGGAGTACTTCGCGCGCGCGGTGCAGGCATCGCCCGAGCATCCCGTGCTCCTCGACCGGTTCCTCGAGGACGCGTGGGAGGCGGATGTCGACGCGGTGTGCGACGGGGAGACAGTCCTGATCGGCGGGATCATGGAGCACATCGAGGAGGCGGGCATCCACTCGGGCGACTCGGCCTGCGTCCTGCCGCCCTACCTCCTGAGAGACGTCGACATGGAAGCCATGCGCCGGTTCACGCGGGATTTCGCTCGCGCGCTGGACGTCCGCGGCCTCATCAACGTGCAGTTCGCCGTGCACGAGAAGACGGTCTACGTGCTCGAGGTGAATCCGCGCGCGAGCCGTACGGTGCCGTTCGTCAGCAAGGCGACCGGGGTCCCGCTCGCGCGGGTGGCCGCGCGGGTGCTCGCCGGCGTGAAGCTCGCCGACCTCGGACTCGGGGACGAACTCGTCCCGCACCAGGTGTCCGTGAAGGAAGCGGTGCTCCCCTTCGACAAGATCCCGGATGCGGACACCGTGCTCGGACCGGAGATGCGTTCGACGGGGGAGGTCATGGGGTACGCGGACAGCTTCGGGCTCGCGTTCGCGAAGTCGCAGATCTCCGTTTACCAGGGGCTGCCGACGGAGGGGGCCGTCGCGATCACCGTACACGACCAGGACAAGCCGAACATGGTCCCGGTCGCGCGCCGCTTCCACGAACTCGGCTTCACCGTCCTCGCCACGGAGGGGACGGCGAGGTATCTGCGCGGCCGCGGCGTTCCGTGCGAGCGCATCCTCAAGGTGCACGAGGGGCGTCCGAACCTCCTCGACCGCATCGTCTCGGGCGAGGTGCAACTCCTCCTCAACACTCCGCTCGGCAAGCACGCCCAGTACGACGACTACATGATCCGCCGCGCCGCGGTCTCCCGCCGCGTGCCCTACACGACGACGCTCTCCGCGGCATCCGCGGCCGCCGACGCCATCATCGCCCTCCGCCACCGCCGGCACACGGTCCACAGCCTCCAGGCGCGGGACGTCGTCGAAGCCGAAGAGGACCGGCTCTCGAGAACCGCCGGCTCCGTCTGACCGAATCTCTCCGGCGCGCCGCCATGATCCGGGCGCCCGCGGGACAAGACTCCACTTTCCGACGTGGGCCGCCCGCACTTATGCTGCGGGGGTGTTTGGCCCTTCGATTCCCTTTGCCCCGGTGCGCCAATGGGTACAATCGGTAGACGAACACCGTCAGCCGCGCTCGCCGCCCTTCTCGCCGCTCCCACGGCTCTGGAGGCCGTGCAGGAGCTCTCCGATGATGAACTCGCGCCCCTCGTGGCCCGTGTCGAGGAAGGCGTGCTCGAGCGCGCCAAGCTCGCCCAGGTCATGGTCGACAAGATCTTCTCCTTCTCCGAACTGGGGCAGCAGGAGATCGAGACCTCGGCCTACATCACCGGGATCCTGGAGGAGAACGGCTTCACCGTCGAGTACGCGCCCTCGGGCATCCCGACCGCCTGGTTCGCGCGCTGGGGCAGCGGCGCGCCGGTCATCTCCTTCGGCTCCGACATCGATGGAATCCCGAAGGCCAACCAGAAGCCCGGCGTCGCCTATCACGACCCCCTGATCCCGGGGGCGCCCGGCCACGGCGAAGGTCACAACTCCGGGCAGGCCGTGAACGTCGTCGCCGCGCTCGCGCTGAAGGAGGTCATGGAGGCCGAGGGCATCGGGGGCACGCTCGTGCTCTGGCCCGGGGTCGCCGAGGAGCAGTTGGGCTCCAAGGCCTGGTACGTGCGGGACGGCTACCTCGAGGACATCGACGTCACCCTCTTCACGCACGTGAGCAGCAACCTGTCGGTGAGCTGGGGCCAGGGGAGCGGCACCGGGCTCGTCTCCGTGGAGTTCACCTTCGAGGGCGAAGCCGCCCACGGCGCGGGCGCTCCCTGGCGGGGCCGCAGCGCGCTCGACGCGGTCGAACTCATGAACGTCGCCTGGAACTTCCGGCGCGAGCACCTGCGACCCGACCAGCGCTCCCACTACGTGATCAGCGATGGCGGCGATCAGCCGAACGTCGTGCCGCCGAGCGCTTCCGTATGGTACTTCATCCGCGAGATGGACTACGAGGACATCAAGCGCAACTTCGACACGGCCATCCGCATCGCGGAGGGCGCGGCCCTGATGACCGACACCGAGATGTCGTACCGGATCATCGGAGCCGCCTGGCCGCGGCACT
>NZ_CANPVO010000031.1 GCF_947581785.1 Candidatus Palauibacter polyketidifaciens
TGCCGCACTTGGAGGTGAACGAGCGGTTGCCGTGCTTGGCGATGCGGACGCCGCCCGCCGCGGCGACGATGGCGGCCGCGGTCGAGATGTTGAACGTGGTCAGCGTGCCGCCGCCGGTGCCGCAGGTGTCGATGATGCGGTCGTCGTCCAGGGCGAGCGGGATCATGGCCTTCTGGAGCGCGCGCACCCCCCCGGCGACCTCGGCGGCCGTTTCCCCGCGCATCCTGAGCGCGGCGAGGAGGGCGGCCATCTCGGCCCGGGTCGCCTCGCCGCTCATGAAGCGGTCGAATGTGGCTTCGGCGGCGGCGGCATCCAGGGTCTCTCCGGAGAGGACGCGCCGGATCGTGTTCGTCACCTCGATTCCTCCTGGTTTCCCCTTGTCGGCCGGAAGTCGCTAATCTTCGCGCATGTCGGATTCCACGGCCTCAACGGCCCGTTTCCGGGCCACGATCGAGTACGATGGGACCTCGTTCCACGGATCCCAACTACAGCCCGGGGTGCGCACCGTCCAGCGCGAGGTGGAGGAGGCGCTCGGGAAACTCTTCGATCGGCCCGTCCGAATCGACCTCGCCGGCCGCACCGACGCGGGGGTCCACGCGACGGCGCAGGAGATCGCGTTCGGCCCGCCCCCCGCCTGGAATCCGGAGGAACTGGCCCGGGCGCTCGGGGCCAACCTTCCCGACGACGTCGCCGTCCGGAAGGTGAGTCACGCCGCGCATGATTTCCATCCGCGCTTCGGCGCCGAGCGGCGGCGTTATCGATACGTGATCGCGGAGGGCGGCCGGAGGCGGCCGTTCCTGCGCGACCGCGCCTGGATCCCGAAGTGGCCGCTCGACCGCGACGCGCTTGCCCGACTGGCGACCGCCATGCCCGGGGAACGGTCGTTCGAGCGGTTCGCCCGCGCCGGGCAGCCCGAGCGGGGGACGCGCTGCCGGGTCGCGAGCGCCGCCTGGCGCATCGACCGACCCCCCTTCCTCTTCTTCGAGATCGTCGCCGACCGCTTCCTCCACCACATGGTGCGCTACCTCGTGGGGACGTCGGTGGAAGTCGCCGCGGGCCGCCGTCCGTTCGAGGACTTCGAGCGACTACTGGCGGGAGAAGCCGCATCGAGACCGGTCTTCCCCGCCCCGCCCGGCGGGCTCTACCTGACGGGCGTGCGCTACGGCGGCGAATGGAACTCCGGCCCCGGGATCCCGTGGCTCCCGGCCGAGGAGCAGCGAACGTGAACCCTCGGGGGTCGTTTGGCGTACAGTTATCGTGTGGGCCATCGCCCGCGTGGCGGCGTGCCGCCCAGGGCTGAGGATCTCACGAGCGAACCGAGGTGGCGGAGCCGATGAACGAGGGAAATCGGGTCAGGAGAATACTGGCGTCGGCCGCGCGCGTCTTCGTTGCGGCCACGGTCCTGATCTTTGCCGGTCTCGGGGTGGGGGCGCTCGTCACCACGCTGGGGAACGGGCCTCCGCAGCCGGAGGAGAGCGGGCCCGCGAACAACCCGTTCGCCCGCACCTCGCTGGCCGACCCCACGAACCGGCCCGAGCCCCAGTCGCTGGCCGAGATCTCGGGGGCCCGGCGTACGCCCACCGTCATCGCCGCGGTCCGCGTGCTCCCCTCCGTCGTGAGCCTGCGGACGGAGCGGACCGTCCAGTCGCAGGACATGTTCACTCGCTTCTTCAACCGCGGCGGCCGATCCCGGGTCGAGGCCGGTCTCGGTTCCGGGTTCGCGATCGACGACGCGGGCACGATCATCACGAACGCGCACGTCGTGAGCGGGGCGGACCGCATCGAGGTGGTGGACCGCGACGGGCAGCGGTTCGAGGCCGAAGTGGTCGGCTTCGATGAACTCACCGACCTCGCCGTCGTGAGCGTCCCTCCGGGCCGGGTGCCCGCGGCTCCGCTGGGCTCGTCCTCGAACCTTCTCATCGGGGAACCCGCGGTGGCGCTCGGCAACCCGTCGGGCTACGCCCTCCGCAACACCGAGGCGACCGTGACCTCGGGCGTCGTCAGCGGCGTGGGGCGCGACATCCAGGCGGCGGGCAGCCAGGAGGTGCTCTACGCCGACATGATCCAGACCGACGCGTCGATCAACCCGGGCAACTCGGGCGGTCCGCTGGCCAACGCGGATGGCGACGTCATCGGCGTGAACAGTTCGATCTTCTCGCGCTCCGGGGGATCGGAGGGGATGGGCTTCGCGATCCCCATCGACCGGGCGCTCGCCGTCGCCTCCGAACTCCTGCAGTTCGGGCGCGTGCGCCGGCCCTGGGCGGGACTGCAGGTGCTCACGGACCGGCCCGACCCCGAGTCCGTCTTCGGCCGGCCACTCGTCGTCGAGGTCCTGGACGGGACGCCGGCGGCCGACGCGGGGCTGCGGGCGGGGGACGAGATCGTGACCCTCAACGGGCGCGTCATCAACCACGATCTCGACTGGCAGGTGGGACTCGTGGACGCCGGCGTGGGATCGACGGTGGACGTGACCTTCCAGCGGGGGGGAAGCGAACTCCAGGCGCGATTCCGGCTTGACGAGGTGCCGACGGGGCGGGCCGAGCGGATCGAGGTGCTCGCGGGGCTCCGGCTGATCACGGTCACGCCGCAGATCCAGCAGGAACTCAACCTCCGGGTCGACGCCGGCGCGCTCATCGCGTCGGTCGGCGAGGAGGCCCGCGGGACGCGGCTCCGCGAGGGCGACGTCATCCTCAGCATCAACCGCAACGAGGTGCGCTCCGCCGAGGACGCGGGCGAACTCTTCGAGTACTACGCGCGGTCCCGCGACGGTTCGGTGCAACTCTACATCGCGCGCGGGACGGAGATCGGATACCTCCAACCCTTCCGCGTGCGCTGACCCACCGGCGCACGGCCGGGGCCGGAGCCGCTTCGGCCGGGGCCGGAGCCGCCCGAGATCGGCTTCCGGGACTTTTGCGCGAGGCGTCGAGAGGCTAGACTGCGACCTTACGGCGACCGAGGTCGCCCCGGGTGGGCCGCTGGATCCGGACTACGCGCCTGATGGCGGAACGTCACTACCCACATCCTCTCATCGACCGCTACGCCTCGAGCGAGATGGCGGCGATCTTCTCCCCTCGCATGCAGGCGCTCGTCTGGCGCGACCTTTGGATTGCGCTCGCCGAGGAGGAACGCGCGCTCGGCGTCGAGATTCCCAACGACGCGATCGTCGCGATGCACGCGGCGCGCGAGCAGATCGACCTCGACCGGATCGCCGTCATCGAGCGCGACCTCCGACACGACGTGATGGCGCACGTCCATCACTTCGGCGAGGTCGCCCCGGAGGCCCGGAAGTACATCCACCTCGGCGCGACGAGCGCCTTCGTGGGCGACAACCACGGCCTCATCCAGCACCAGCAGGGTCTCGACATCGTGCGCGACCGGCTGCTGGGGACGATCGAGGACCTCGCCGCCTTCGCCCGCGGGCAGGCCGCCGAGCCGACGCTCGGCTACACGCACCTCCAGCCGGCGCAGCCGACGACGATCGGCAAGCGCGCCTGCCTCTGGCTTCAAGACCTCCTCTTCGATCTCGAACAGATCGAAGCCGTGCGCGCCGAACTCCGCTTCCGGGGCGCACGGGGCACGACGGGGACGGAGGCGACGTTCCTTGAACTCTTCGACGGGGACGGAGGGAAGGTCGACCGGCTCAACGAGCGGCTCGCGGCGCGCTTCGGCTTCGCCGGCACGTACGATGTGATCGGCCAGACGTACCCGCGGAAGGTCGACCACCGGGCGCTGGCGGCGCTCGCCGGCATCGGCGCCTCGACGGCCCGCTTCGGAAACGACATCCGGATCCTGCAGGCCTTCGGCGAGATCGAGGAACCGTTCGGGAAGCACCAAATCGGCTCGTCGGCGATGCCGTACAAGCGCAACCCCATGCGGAGCGAGCGGATCTGCGCGCTGGCGCGGCACCTCTGCACGCTGGAACTCGACGCGTCGTGGACCGCCTCCGTCCAGTGGTTCGAGCGCACGCTCGACGACTCCGCGAACCGCCGCATCTCGCTCCCCGAGGGCTACCTGTCGGCGGACGCCCTCCTCATCCTCGCGCGCAACGTGAGCGCGGGGCTCGTCGTCCACCCGGCCGTCGTGGCGCGCCGGCTGGGCCGGGCGCTCCCCTTCATGGTCACCGAGGAGATCCTCATCGCGGGCGTGCGGGGGGGCGGCGACCGGCAGGACCTGCACGAACGGGTGCGGGGACACGCGCTTGCCGCTCGCGAACGGCTCGACGACGGCGCGGAGGACAACGACTTCTTCGCGCGCATCGCCGCCGATGACGCCTTCGGCCTCGGCATGGAGGAACTCCGGGCGCTCGCCGACCCGCACCGGCTCGTCGGCCGCTCCGCCCACCAGGTGGAGCGCTTCCTGACCGCAAGGATCGACCCGCTGTTCGAGGACGCGGACGCGCCGCGGCCCGCCGAAGAGGTCCGCGTATGATGCCTCGCTCCTGCGGGAACGCGACCGGACGCGGACCCGAATCCGTGATCCCCGAAAGGACACTCGAAAGGACACCATGACACAGACCACGCTCGGCGCGAACGCGCCGGCCGCGCTCCACGAGATCGACCTGCCGCTGCCGCTTCTCCGCAAGGGGAAGGTGCGATCGATGTACGACCTCGACGACCGGATCCTGATGGTCGCCAGCGACCGCATCAGCGCCTTCGACTGCGTGATCCCGAACCCGATCCCCCACAAGGGGGCCGTCCTCACCCAGCTCTCCGCCTTCTGGTTCGACCGGACGACGGACATCGTTAACAACCACCGTGTCGCCAGCGCCCCCGCGGCCATCGCCGAGGCGGCCCCGGAACTCGCCGGCATCGCCGACAGCCTGGGCCACCGCGCCATGCTGGTGGAGAAGGCGCAGCCCCTGCCCGTCGAGTGCATCGTGCGCGGCTTCATCTCCGGCTCCGCCTGGAAGGAGTACAGCCGCCACGGGACGCTCGCCGGCGAACCGCTCCCGGAGGGCCTGCGGGAATCGGAGGAATACCCGGAGCCGATCTTCTCGCCCTCGACGAAGGCCGAGCAGGGGCTTCACGACGAGAACATCACCTTCGCGCAGATGTGCGACATCGTGGGGACGGGACTCGCGACGGAGCTGCGCGACATCAGCCTCGCGCTCTACGCCGCCGGCCGCGACACGCTCCGCGAGCGCGGCATCATCCTCGCCGACACGAAGTACGAGTTCGGGCGCGGGGCCGACGGGGGGATCATCCTCATCGACGAGGTGATGACCCCCGATTCCTCCCGCTTCTGGCCCGCCGATTCGTACCGGATCGGAGGCGGCCAGCCGTCGCTCGACAAGCAGCCGGTGCGCGACCACCTGCAGGAGATCGTCGGGCGCGGCGAGTGGGACAAGACCCCGCCGGCGCCGGCGCTCCCGGAGGAGGTCATCCGCACGACCTCGGAGCGCTACCTCGAGGCCTTCCGGCGCATCGCGGGCCACGAACTCTACGAGGCGCCCGCATGAGCCGGGTCTGGTCCGTGGATGTCCGGGTCACGCCGCGCGAGGGGATCCTCGATCCGGCGGGGGAGACGATCCGCCGGGCGCTCGGGAACCTGGGGTACGAGGGCGTCCACTCCGTGCGCGCCGGGCGGCTGATCCGTCTCGAGGTCGAAGCCGACGGACCGGAGGCCGCCGTCGCCTCCACGGAGAAGATGTGCGAGCAACTGATCGCGAACCCGATCATCGAAGACTACGTCGTCCGCGTGCGGGAGGGGTGAAGGCGCGCGCGTGCGAGAGGGGTGAACGGATGGAGGTGGGGATGAAGGTAGGGATCGTGCGGTTCCCGGGCTCGAACTGCGATGCGGACGTGTACCGGGCGGTGACGGACGGGCTGGGAGAGCGCGCCACCTATCTGTGGCACAAGTCGACGGACCTCGAGGGCGTGGACGTCGTCGTGCTGCCGGGCGGGTTCTCCTACGGGGACTACCTGAGGGCGGGGGCGATCGCCCGCTTCAGCCCGATCATGGGCGAAGTGATCGACTTCGCGCGCGCCGGTGGGCTCACGCTCGGGATCTGCAACGGATTCCAGGTGCTGTGCGAGGCGCACCTCCTGCCGGGGGCCCTCGTCCGGAACCGGAACCTCCGCTTCCGCTGTCATGGCGTCGGGCTCCGCGTGGAGAACGCCGCGACGGCGTTCACATCGGCCTACGGCGAGGGAGACCTGCTCCACATCCCGATCGCGCACGGCGAGGGCCAGTTCGTCGCGGAAGCTTCGACGCTCGACGAACTCGAGGCGGAGAACCGGGTCGTGTTCCGCTACGTCGACCGGCGCGGGCAGGCAACGGACGCCGCGAACCCCAATGGCTCGGCGCGCAACATCGCCGGGATCGTGAACGCGGAGGGGAACATCCTGGGGCTCATGCCGCACCCGGAGCGCCACTCGCTCTCCGTCCTCGGCAACACGGACGGACTCGCGGTGTTCCAGTCGCTGCTCGCCGCCGTGTCCCGCGGGAGGGACCACCCGGGCGATGGCCGAAGCGCCGCTGCGCCGCCCGAGGCCCGGGAATTCGCGGCCGGCGCGGTGGCGGGGGCGGGGGTGTCGTCATGACCCGCACCTCGCTCGAACGCGTGGAGGCCCGGCCGGGCGATCCCGGGATGAGTGCCGCGCTCGTGGCGGAGCACGGACTGAGTCCGGAGGAGTGGGAGCAGATCCTCGGTTTCATGGGGCGGGAGCCCACCTTCACGGAACTCGGCGTCTTCAGCGCCATGTGGTCGGAGCACTGCGGGTACAAGAACTCGCGGCCCCTGCTCCGCACGCTGCCCACGGAGAGCGCCGCCGTCGTCCAGGGTCCGGGGGAGAACGCCGGGGTCATCGACGTCGGCGGCGGCTGGGGCGTCGCGTTCAAGATCGAGTCCCACAACCATCCGTCGGCCGTCGAGCCCTACCAGGGCGCGGCGACGGGGTCGGGCGGGATCCTGCGCGACGTGTTCACGATGGGGGCGCGGCCCATCGCCATCTTCGACAGCCTCCACTTCGGATCGCTCGACTCGCCGCAGTCGCGCTACCTCTTCGACGGGGTCGTGCGCGGGGTCGGCGACTACGGCAACTGCGTCGGGGTCCCCACGGTGGGGGGCGAGGCGATCTTCGACCCGGCCTACGAGCGGAACCCGCTCATCAACGTGATGTGCATCGGCGTCCTCCCGCTCGAGCGCCTCATCCGGGGCGAGGCGGAGGGCGTCGGCAACCCGGTGATGGCCGTCGGCGCCCGCACGGGACGGGACGGGATCCACGGGGCGACCTTCGCGTCGGAGGAACTCGACGAGGAAGCCGTCGACAGCCGGCCGCAGGTGCAGGTGGGCGACCCGTTCACCGAGAAGCTGCTCCTCGAGGCGAGCCTCGAACTCATCGAGCGGGACCTCCTCGTCGGGATCCAGGACATGGGAGCGGCGGGGTTGACTTCGAGCGGGACGGAGATGGCGGCGCGCTCGGGCTCCGGGATCGACATCGACGTGGCGTACCTCCCAGTCCGGGAGAAGGGGATGACCCCCTACGAGATGCTCCTCTCGGAGTCGCAGGAGCGGATGCTCCTCGTCGCGAAGCCCGAACACGAGGAGGCGGTGCGCGAGGTGCTGGAGCGCTGGGACCTGCAGGCGGCGACGATCGGGCAGGTCACGGACGATGGGATGTTCCGTGTGCGCGAAGACGGCGTCGTGCGCGTCGAGATCCCGGTGAAGCCGCTGGTTGACGATTGTCCCACCTACGTGCGCGAAGGGGTCATGAGCCCGGCCACGGCCGAGGCGCGCAGGGCGGACCTGGAGGCGTACGGCGCCTTCGGGTCGGACGAGGCGGTGGAAACGGCGCTGCGGACGCTGCTCGATTCGCCGTCCATCGCGTCGCGGCGCTGGATCTACGAGCAGTACGACACCACGGTGCAGACGAACACGCTCGAGGGACCGGGCTCCGACGCGGCGGTGCTGCGGCTGCCCGCCGAGGGGCGCGCGCTCGCGGCCTCGACGGACGGGAACGGGCGCCACACCTGGCTCGACCCGCGCACCGGGGGCCGGGCGGCGGTCGCCGAGGCGGCGCGCAACGTGGCCTGCTCCGGGGCGCGGCCGCTCGCCGTGACGAACTGCCTGAACTTCGGCAGCCCCCTGCGGCCGGAGGTGTACTTCCAGCTCGCCGGGGCCGTCGAGGGGATGGGAGAGGCGTGCCGCGCGCTCGGGACGCCGGTGACGGGCGGCAACGTGTCGCTCTACAACGAGACGGGCGGCCAGCCGGTCTACCCCACGCCGGTCATCGGCATGCTGGGCGTGATCGAGAATCTCGAACGGCGCGTCCCCTCCGCGTTCCGGGGCGAAGGGGACGAGATCTGGATCGCGGGCACGACCCGCGACGAGATCGGAGGGTCCGAGTATCTCGCCGCCTGCCACGGCCTCGTCGCCGGCCTGCCACCGGCCCTGGAGCTCGAAGAGGCGGCGGCCCTCGTCGACTTTCTCGTCGAGGGGGCGGAGGGCGAGGCGTTCGCGTCGGCGCACGATGCCTCGGACGGAGGGCTTGCCGTCGCGCTTGCGGAGTGCGCGGTGCGGGCGGAAGGCGGGCCGCTCGGCTGCACGGTCGATCTCGACGCGGCGCCCGCCGGGGCGGACGTCTCGGCCGCGGGGCGCTGGTTCGGCGAGTCGCACTCGCGCGTCGTGCTGACGTGCCGGCCCGGCGAAGGCGAGCGGATCGCCGCGCACGGGCGGCGTCACGGCGTGCCCGTGGCGCGTGTCGGCGTCGTGGGCGGGCCGGACAGCCCGTGCCGGCTGACCGGCGCCGGCCACGCGATCGCCCCGCCGGCCGCCGAGCTGGCCCGGATCTACGAGGAGGCGATCCCGCGCCGCATGAGCGAGGAGGCGGGAATCACGTCATGAGGAGACTGCCGACGACCGGCGCCCAGGGCGCGGGAGGCGGAGCGTTCGAACTGGACAAGCCGCGGGAGGAGTGCGGAATCGTGGCAGTCAGCGGCTCCGACGCCGCCGCCGAACTCGCGTTTCTCTCCATGTACGCGCTCCAGCACCGCGGCCAGGAATCCGCCGGGATCGTCACGGTTGACGGATCCGGCATGTCGAGGGTCCACAAGGGCATGGGCCTCGTGGCGGACGTCTTCGACGACGAAGTGCTCGGCACGCTCGAGGGGTCGCTCTCGGTCGGGCACGTCCGCTATTCGACCGCGGGAGGATCGAGCCTCCGCAACGCGCAGCCGCTCCTCGTGCAGTACGAGGACAAGCCGCTCGCGCTCGCGCACAACGGCAACCTCACGAACGCGAACCAGCTCAAGCGATCGCTCGCCCGCGACGGCTCCATCTTCCAGACGGATGCGGACTCGGAGGTCGTCGTCCATCTCATCGCCCGCTCCCGGCACCGCGACCTGGACGGCAAGGTCGACGACGCCTTCTCGCAGCTGATCGGCGCCTTCTCCCTCCTCCTCTGCATCGGCGACACGGTCTACGCGACACGCGATGCGCGAGGCTTCCGGCCGATGGTGATGGGCAGGCGGGGCGAAGCCGTCGTCTTCGCATCCGAAACGTGCGCCCTCGACATCATCGGGGCCGCCTACGTGCGCGACGTGGAACCGGGCGAAGTCCTGAAGGTCCGCGACGGCCACGTGGAATCGCTGCGGCCGCTGCCCCCCGCCGAGCCCAGCGCCTGTCTGTTCGAACTCGTGTACTTCGCGCGCCCCGACTCGCGCGTGTGGGGGTGCAGCGTGGACGAGGCGCGGCGGGCGTTCGGCCGCCAGCTCGCCCGCGAGCACCCGGCGGAAGCCGATTGCGTGTTCGCAGTGCCGGACTCGTCGAACTCGGCGGCGCTCGGGTACTCGGAGGTCAGCGGCCTCCCGTTCGAACTCGCGCTCATCCGCAACCACTACGTGGGCCGGACCTTCATCCATCCGACGCAGACGGGGCGCGACTTCAAGGTGCGGGTGAAGTACAACCCCGTGCGCGAACTCGTCGACGGCAAGCGCATCGTCGTCGTCGACGATTCGCTCGTCCGGGGGACGACGAGCAGCGGCCTCGTCCGGCTCCTCCGGGACTCGGGGGCGAGCGAGGTGCATTTCCGGGTCGCTTCTCCGCCGGTGCGTTCCCCCTGCTACTACGGCATCGACATGCCGACGAAGGAGGAACTCATCGGCTCCAGCCATACGGTGGAAGAGATCCGGCAGCACCTGCAGGTCGAGTCGCTCGGCTACCTCAGCATGGAAGGTATGCGCGACGCGGTCGCGGACCACGGTCCCTTCTGCGACGCCTGCTGGACCGGCAACTACGCCGCGCCGCTCGTGGACCTGGACCGGGCGCAGGCGCTGCAGACCGTCTGATGCCGCGCCGTCCCGCCGCCCGCGTCAGATCCGCCCTCTCCGCCCTTCTCTGCGCCGGCATCGCCGCTTTCCCGGCATGCGCCCCCGCGGACCCGGCGGCCTGCGCGCTGATCTTCTCCACGAACGACACGCACGGACGGCTGCTGCCGGCGGCCCAGAGCTGGTCGGACGGACGCCCGGTCGGCGGGTCCGCCGCGCTCGCGGGCTACGTGGCCCGGGAGCGCTCCACGACGCCCGAATGTCCCCTGTTCGTCGTCTCCGGCGGCGACATCATGCAGGGCACGCCCATCTCGAACTTCACGGACGGGCGCTCGACGATCGAAGCGATGAACGGAATCGGCTACGACGCCGCCGCGATCGGGAACCACGAGTTCGACTGGGGCGTCGACGTCCTCGTGGAGCGCGTGGCCGATGCGGACTTCGCCATGCTCGGCGCGAACATCTACCTCAAGGGCACCGACCGGCACCCCGCGTGGGTCCGGCCGTGGACGATCGTCGAGAGGAACGGCGTCCGGGTCGGCTTCGTCGGCGCGACGACGACGTCCACGCCCGTCGTCGCCCGTCCCTCGCTCGTGGCGGACTTCGACTTCCGCCCGATCTCGGATGCGCTCGACCGCTACATCCCGGAGGTGCGGGCGGCCGGCGCGGACTTCGTGGTCGCGGTCATGCACGAAGGCGCCTTCTGCACCGTCGGCGCGGCGGGGACGGCGGCGGACCCCGCGTGCCGGGGCGCGGCCCTGGACGCGCTGGCCATGACGACGGAGCGCTTCGACTACGCGGTCACGGGACACACGCACTCGCGCGTGGAGACGGAGATTCGGGGCGTCCCCGTCATCCAGTCGTACTCGAACACGACGGCGTACGGACTCGGACGGATCGACCGTAGCGCGGAAGGGGCCGTGAGCGCGCACCGCCTCGGCGTTCGGCAGGCGTGGGCGGACGAGGTCGCGCCGGACCCGGACGTCGAGCGGCTCGTCGCCTCCTACAGCGCCGAGATCTCGGCCCTCGTCGAACGCGTCGTCGTGGAGCTCCCCGAGGCGCTCTCCGCCCCGCGGGACGGCGACTTCCCGCTCGGCCGCATCGTGGCCGACGCGCAGCGGCACGCGAGCGGGGCCGATGTCGCCCTCATGAACAACGGCGGCATCCGCCGCTCCCTGCCGGCGGGGCCCGTCACCTTCGCCGACCTCTTCGAACTCCAGCCCTTCAACAACATGCTCGTCCGCCACACGATGACCGGCGCGCAGCTCCTGCGGACGCTCGAACACTCCGCCCGGGAGGGGGACGTCGACCTGCACGCGAGCGGCATCACCGTACGCTACGACCCGGCGGCGCCCCTCGGCGAGCGGATTCTCGACGTGACGCTCGACGACGGATCGCCGCTCACGCCCGAGGGCCGGTACGTCGTCACGGCCAACGATTTCATCTCGGGCGGCGGTGGCGGCTACACCGTCTTCGCCGAAGCCGAGGTCATCGACGCCCTGGAAGTCGCGGACCTGGAGGCGCTCGTCGCCTACCTCGACGCTCAGCCGCAACCCCTCCCCATCCCGCGCACCCCCCGCTGGATCGAATCCCGCACGCCCTAGCCCGTTAGCCGTCCGTCGATCCCCTCCGACGGGGCGGCGGCGGACGAAACCAAACGCCGGTCCCTCCGTAGACCCACCCGTAGGGCCGTCCCCGCTCCGCGGCCGGCAGGGCGGACGGCCGACCTGTTTCAGTCCCGGCGGAGGAGTGCGGGTTCGGATGAAGCGAGGCACGAAGATACTCGGGGGCATGGTCCTGATCGGCGGGCTCGGCGCCACCGGGTTCGCGGTTGCGAATACGGGGAACGGCGAAGATGTCGAGACCGGCACCGTCGCCGTGGAGCGTGGCGAGATCGTGGACCGGGCGCTCGCCGTGGGACGCATCGAGCCGCTGGTCGAGGTGAGCGTGAAGTCGCAGCTCGCGGGCGTCGTGCGGCAGATGTTCAAGGAGCCCGGCGAGTACGTCCAGCGGGGCCAGCCCCTCGTCGAAGTCCAGCCGAACCCCACGCCGATCGAGTTGGTCGAGGCCCGGCGCAACGTGGAGTTGCGGGACATCGAACTTCAGCAGCTCGAGAGGCAGCGCGACCGGCTCACCGCGCTGCGCGGCCGCGGATTCGTGTCCGAGGAGGAGTACGAGACGGTGGCTCGACAGCATGACGAGGCCGCGCTCCAGGTCCAGATCGCGACGGAACGGCTGGCCCTTCTCTCCGAGGGCCGCGTGACGATCGGCAACGAAGCCGTCGAGACGGTCATCACCTCCCCGATCCAGGGCTTCATCCTCGAGAAGATGGTGGAGATCGGCGATCCCGTCGTCCCGCTGACGACGTTCCAGGAAGGGACCGCCCTCATGACGATGGCGGAGATGGACGAGCTGCTCTTCCGCGGCACGGTGGATGAGATCGACGTGGGACGGCTGGCCGAGGGCATGCCGGTGGAGATCACCATCGGCGCGCTCCCGGACGCGCGCATCGAGGGACGGCTGACGAAGATCTCGCTCAAGGGCCGCGACGAGGAGAACGCCACCCTTTTCCCGGTCGAGATCGCCGTGCTTCCGCTGGACGGCGCGGCGCTGCGGGCGGGCTATTCCGCCAACGCGCACGTGATCATCGAGCGCCGTTCGGACGTGCTCGTCATCCCCGAGCGCCTGGTCCGGTTCGAGGACGAGCGCACGCTCGTCACGGTCCGGCTGGGGCCCGAGGAGACGGAGGACCGCGAGATCCGCATCGGACTCAGCGACGGCATCACCGTCGAGGTGCTGGACGGCCTCGCGGAAGGCGAGCGCGTGCTCGAGCCCCCGCGGCGCGAGATCACCTAGTGCGCGACACCAGCCGCCGGTGACGGTGCGCGAGGCCGGGGTCCGGTGAGGCTGCTCGACGCCGCACGGCAGCTCTGGGCCGACCTCTCGGCGCAGCGCGTCCGGACCACGCTCACCGTGCTCGGCATCACCTGGGGCACCGTGGCGGTCGTCGTGCTGCTCGCCTTCTCCGTGGGGCTCGAGCGGCAGACGATCAAGCGGTTCCACGGGCTCGGCGACCGGATCGTCATCCTCTTCGGCGGACGCACGACGATGCCGCACGCGGGGTTCAGGGAGGGGCGCTCGATCCGGCTGCGGGAGGCGGACGCGGAGATCCTCGCCCGGCGGATCCCCGACATCACGATGATCAGCCCGGAGTACTCGACGCGGGCGGCGCCGGTCCGCTACGGCCGCAACGGCGTGAATCCGAACATCACCGGCATCTATCCCGTGTACGGCGAGATGCGGAACATCATCCCGCTCCCGGGCGGCCGCTTCATCAACGAGCGGGACCAGCGGGAGCGGCGACGCGTCGTGTTTCTCGGAGACGAGGTCGCCCGCGTCCTGTTCGGGGACGCGGATCCCGTCGGCGATCAGGTCCGGATCGGCGACTCGCCCTTCACCGTGATCGGCGTGCTTCAACCCAAGGTCCAGAACTCGTCGTACAACTCGCGGGACCAGGACCGCGTGTTCATCCCGGCCGGCACGCACGCGGCCCTGTTCGGCTCGCGCTTCGTCTCCAACCTCGTCTACCGGACCGCGGACGCGTCGCGGACGGAGGCCGTGGAGGCGCAGGTCTACGAGGTCCTCGGAGCGAAGTACCGCTTCAACTCGGGCGACGAGGACGCGCTGGCCGTATGGGACACGGCCGAGTGGGAACGGATGTTCGGGTTCCTCTTCCTGGGCTTCAAGATCTTCTTCGCGATCGTCGGCAGCTTCACGCTCAGCGTGGGCGGGATCGGGGTCGCGAACATCATGTACATCGTCGTGCGGGAGCGGACGAACGAGATCGGGATCAAGCGCTCGCTCGGCGCCACGCGGCGGTCCATCCTGTGGCAGTTCCTCACCGAGAGCATGCTCATCGTCGTCGCGGGCGCGGCGCTCGGCGTCGTCGTCTCCCTCGGAGTCGTGAAAATCATGTCGCTGGTCCCGATGCAGGAGTTCGTCGGCACGCCGACGATCTCGCTGCAGGTGGCCGCGGTGACCATGGCGCTGCTCGCGTTCATCGCCGTGCTGGCCGGGCTCTTCCCCGCCCGCCGCGCCGCAACGCTCGACCCCGTCGAATGTCTCCGCGACTAGCGGCCGGGCCGTCGGCGGCCCCCGCTCCGACAACGGTCTGACCCATGTGGAAGATCCTCCTCGAAGAGTTCCTCGGCGACCTGCGGGCCCAGAAGACGCGCGCCTTCCTCACGATCTTCGCCGTCGTGTGGGGG
The DNA here is from genome assembly GCF_947581785.1 of Candidatus Palauibacter polyketidifaciens. NCBI lineage: Bacteria > Pseudomonadati > Gemmatimonadota > Gemmatimonadia > Candidatus Palauibacterales > Candidatus Palauibacteraceae > Candidatus Palauibacter > Candidatus Palauibacter polyketidifaciens. The sequence continues at coordinate 14,535 of NZ_CANPVO010000031.1, forward strand.
ACGATCTCGATCGTCCTCCTGCTCGCCTTCGGGCAGGGACTCCGGAACCAGTTCTCGACGGGGCTGCTCAACGCCGGCGAACGTATCTTCATGGTCTACGGCGGCCAGACGAGCATGGAACACGAGGGGCTGTCGAAGGGACGCCGGATCCGGCTGCGGGAGGACGATCTCGACCTGCTCCTGCGCGCGGTGCCGGAGTTCGAGATGGGCAGTCCCTCCTACGGCCGGGGCCGGACGCACCTGAAGGTGGAGGAGAACCAGACGACGACCTACATGGAGGGCGTGAACCCGGTCTTCTCCGAGTTGCGGCGCATGTTCCCCGCTCCGGGCGGCCGGTTCATCAACCAGCGCGACATCGACGAGAAGCGGCGCGTGCTCTTCCTCGGAGATGGGATCGCCGGACGCCTGTTCGGCGACGCGCCGCCGGTGGGGCGCACGGTGGTGCTGGACGGGCTTCCGTTCCGCGTCATCGGCGTAATGGAGTCGAAGTTCCAGGACTCGAGCAACAACGGACCGGACGAGGACCGGGCGGTGATCCCGGCCTCCACGTTCCGGAGCATCTACGGCCAGGAGTTCGTGAATCACCTGCTCCTGCGCCCTCGCGATGTGAAGGACGCGGCGGTCGCCAAGGAGGAGTTGTTCCGCGTCCTGGGCGGCCGGTACCGGTTCGCCGCGGCGGACGAGCGGGCGCTCGCGATCTGGGACTTCATCGAGGACGAGAAGATCGTGGGCCAGATCGGGCTCGGGATTCAGATCTTCCTCGGACTGGTGGGCGCCTTCACGCTGATCGTGGCCGGCGTCGGGGTCGCGAACATCATGTACGTCGTGGTGCGGGAACGGACGCGGGAGATCGGCGTCAAGCTCGCCGTCGGGGCGAGGAAACGGCACATCGTGAGCCAGTTCCTCTTCGAGGCCATCCTCATCGCCGTCGGCGGGGGGCTCGCGGGGCTCGCCATCGCGGCGCTGCTCGTGACGGGCATCGATGCCCTGCCGATCGACGACCCGGCCCTGCAGTACATCGTGAACCCGAAGCTCTCCGGCCCCATCGCCGCGGTGTGCGCGGGGATCCTCATGGCGATCGGTCTGGTGGCCGGCATCCTCCCGGCCCGCAGGGCCGCCCGGCTCGATCCGGTGGAGTCGCTGAGGTACGAATAGTCATGCCCCGTCGGCGTTCCATCCCCGTTACGCAAACCGCCGTCCGCCGTTACATTCCGAAGCGACGTTGCGCGTTGTTTTTGGTGACTCGATCCCGGCGCATGGCGCCTCGGATTTGCCCTCTTTCACGCAGGAGTACGCCATGAAATACAACCTCTCCCCAAGAACCGCGGCGATCGCCGCCTTTGCGGCTCTCGGCGGCCTGTTCGCGCCGTCCGAGGCGTGGGCTCAGGGCGTCACGACCGCGGCCGTCAACGGGCGCGTGACCGGTCAGGATCTCGCGCCGCTCGCGAGCGCCGTGGTCACCGCGGTGCACGGCCCCAGCGGGACATCGTACTCGACGCTCACACGCGAGGACGGACGTTTCAACATCCCGGGCATGCGGGTCGGCGGGCCCTACACGATCGCCGTCTCGCTCATCGGCTTCGGGGACGAGTCGGCCGAGGCCCTCGTGCTCGCGCTGGGCGAGAACCGGCGCATCGACTTCGTGCTCGGCGTGGAGGCCGTGGCCGTGGGCGAAATCACCGTCACGGCGGAGCGCGGCGCGATCCTTTCGAGCGGACGCACGGGACCGCAGCAGACCGTGACGACGCGCGAGATCGAGAACCTCCCGACGATCGCCCGCAGCATTCAGGACTTCGCGCGGCTCACGCCGCAGGCGCTGGGGACGAACATCGGGAGCAGCGAGAATATCGGCGGGATCAGCATCGGCGGTAAGAACAACCGCTTCAACAACATCTCCGTCGATGGCGCGATCCTCAACGACGTGTTCGGACTCCCGGCCAGCGGAACCCCGGGCGGACAGGCCAACTCGCAGCCGATCTCGCTCGACGCGGTCCAGGAGTTCCAGGTCGCGATCGCGCCCTTCGACGTACGCCAGGGCGGTTTCACCGGCGGCTCGATCAACGTCGTCACCCGCTCGGGAACGAACGACTTCGACGCCTCGGGCTACGCCTTTGGACGGAACCAGGGGTTCACGGGCAGCCTCGACGACAATCCGCTCTCCGACTTCAGCGAGCTGCAGGCGGGCTTCCGCGCGGGCGGCCCCATCCAGCGCGACAAGATCCACTTCTTCACCAGCGGCGAGATCAAGCAGACGAGCCGCCCGCTGGCGCTCGGACTGGTCGGCAGCAGCCAGACGAACACGATCGACTTCATCGACGCGGGGACGATCAACCAGATCGTCGACATTGCGAACTCCGTCTACAACTATGACCCGGGACGCTTCGAGGAGAGCCTCCAGCGGGAGACGGACGACCTCAAGTTCTTCACCCGCCTGGACTTCAACCTGTCCGACGACAACCACCTCATCGTGCGGCACAATCATGTGAACGCGAATTCGCAGCGGGGGATCAGCCGCCACTCCGGCGAGGTCGGCCTGCCCGGCCAGGGGTACACCTTCGACGCCGTGTCCAATTCCACGGTGATACAGCTCGACAGCCGGCTGGGCTCCGCCACCGCCAACATGTTCCGCGTCTCGTACCAGCGTCAGCGGGACAAGCGGACGCCGGACCGCGCGATCTTCCCCGAGGTCGACATCGAGCCGTTCGATGGCGAGAGCGAGAGCGTGACGCTGGGGATCGAGCGCTTCTCGCAGCAGAACGCGCTCGATCAGGACGTGTTCGAGATCACCAACGACCTCACGCTCTTCCGGGGCGACCACACGTTAACCTTCGGGACGCACAACGAGTTCTATTCGTTTTCGAACCTCTTCATCCAGGACGCCTTCGGGCAGTGGGAGTTCGACGGCGAGAACGCGCTCGACAACTTCCGCAACGGGATGGCGACGCGGTACCGGGCGTCGATCTCGCGGCTCGCGGACCCCTACCCGAGGGCGGAGTGGGGCGCGATGCAGTTCGGCTTCTACGCCCAGGACCAGATCGACCTCAGCGATCGTTTCAACGTCTCGCTGGGGCTGCGCGCGGACATCATGTCGATGCCGGACGCGCCGCTCGAGAACCCGAGCTTCGCGGCCGCCTTCCCGGGTCGGCACACGAGCGACGTGCCGAGCGGCAACGTGATGTGGTCCCCACGGCTCGGGTTCAACGCCGCGCTGGACGAGGACCGGAGGACGCAGCTCCGCGGTGGCACCGGGATCTTCACGGGCCGCAACCCGTTCGTGTGGCTCTCGAACCAGTACTCGAACACGGGGATGGACTTCATCCGCATCGACTGCGCTCCGTGGCGGGGCTGCACGCCGCCGCCGTTCACGGGCGACCCCACTCCGGTGCCGGTCCCCGGCGCGGAGATCGCGACGACCGAGGTCGACCTCACTGACACGAACTTCAAGTTCCCGCAGGCGTGGCGGACGACGATCGGAATCGACCGCGAGTTGCGCGATGGCCTCGTGCTCACGGTCGAGGGGATCTACACGAAGAACGTCAACGACATCCTCTACCAGGATCTCAGCATCCAGCCGGAGGGGAGGACGAGCGATGGTCGCGTGCTCTTCTCCGACGACCCGGTTGACCGGGAGTTTTCGCCCGGCGTCTTCCTGCTCGCCAACACGAACCAGGGCCGCCAGATCCAGTTCACCACGCAGTTGCAGAAGCGCTTTGGCGGCGACTTCCTTCCGAACATGTTCGGAAGCCTCGCCTACACGTGGACGGACGCCACGGACGTGAACAGCGGGCAGTCCAGCCGCGCGATCTCGAACTTCCAGTACAACGAGATCGGCGTCGATCCAAACAACCCCGGCGAGGGAACGGCGGACTTCGAGATCAAGCACCGGATTATCGCCTCCCTCTCGCAGCGCTTCGCGTGGAGCGAGGATGTGGGCACGACGATCACGGCGTTCTACGAGGCCCGCGCGGGTCGGCCCTTCAGTTGGACGTACTTCGGGGACGCGAACAACGACGGGCGACGGTTCAACGACCTTGCATTCGTCCCGGGCGATGCCGACGACGCGATCTTCGAGACGGACTGCCGCGGCTGCATGGACTTCGCCGCGTGGGATGCGTTCGTGAGCGACATTCCGGGGCTGGACGAGTACCGCGGCGGGATCGTGGGCCGGAACTCGTCGCGCGAGCCCTGGGTGCGCAGCCTCGATCTGCGGATCGCGCAGGATGTACCGCTTCCGGGGCCCGGGAGCCGGAACATCCAGGTCACGCTCGACTTCATCAACGTCGGCAACTTCCTGAACTCGGAGTGGGGCCGGCAGCGTTACACGAACTTCGGAACGTCCACCATCCTGTCGTTCCGGCGCTACGACTCGGCGACGGGCGTGCCGGTCGTCCGCTTCACGCAGCGCGACACCGACGAGAGCGGCGCACCGGACATCAACGACGTGTACCAGATCGACAACATCCTGTCGCGCTGGGCGCTTCAGCTCGGGGCGCGGATTTCGTTCTGATGCGGTAGGTCACGGGAGCGGCGACTCCCGAAGCGGGAACGAGAGAGGGGGCCTTCGGGCCCCCTTTCGCATGTCGTCAGTCGTCAGCCAGGTAGCGCCCCGCCATCTCCACGAGGTCGGGGGCGCCGAGGAAGGTCGGTACGCGGTGGTGGAGCCCCTCGGGCTCGATGTCGAGGATGCGCCGGCGGCCATCGGTCGCCCGGCCGCCCGCCTGCTCGCAGATCATGGCCATCGGGGCGACCTCGTACAGCAGGCGCAGCTTCCCCTCCGGTTTGGCGACGGTCCCCGGGTACATGAAGATCCCTCCGCGGAGGAGCGTGCGGTGGAAGTCCGCGACCATGGACCCCACATAGCGCGCGGAGAACGAAGGCGCGTCGGGGGGAGGCTGCCGGAACCGCTCCACCAGCCGCTGCTGGCCCGGCGTCCAGCTGTCGAAGTAGGCCTCGTTGATGCTGTAGATGTTCTTGCCGGGCGAGGGAATGCGCAGGTTCCGGTACGAGAGGAGGAACTCGCCGATCCCCGGGTCGAGGGTGAAGCCGTGAACGCCCGCCCCGGTCGTGAAGACGAGCATGGTCGAAGAGCCGTACAGCACGTATCCCGCCGCGACCTGTTCGGACCCCGGCTGAAGCAGGTCTCGCCGCCGCACCTTGGTCCCGTCGCTCCGCTTCCGGTAGACGGAGAAGATCGTCCCCACGGAGATGTTCACGTCGATGTTCGAACTTCCGTCGAGCGGGTCGAACGCGATGATGTACGGTCCGGGGTCGCGCGATTCGGGGACATGAACAAACCCCTCCTCTTCCTCGGACACCATGCCGCTGAGGCTGCCGCAGCGCCTGAGCAGGTTCAGGAGGACGTCGTTCGCGTAGTCGTCCAGCTTCTGCACTTCCTCGCCGTGCACGTTCGTGCTCCCGATCACGCCGAGGATGTCGATGAGGCCCGCGCGATTCACGGCCGCGGAGATGACCTTGGCGGCGAGGCTGATCTGGAGCAGGATGTCCGTGAGCGCGCCCGTGGCCTGAGGGTATTCGCGCTCCTGCTCGGCGATGAAATGCTCGACGGTGAGGATGGATCCGGTCAAGAGGCAGCTCCGCGGAAGTCGGGGGGTGGGCTGAGAGGTTACGGAGGGGCGGTTTTTCGCGTCAAGGCGCGTCCGCGATCCTCCATCCGCGCGCGTCGATCTCGACGCACAGGGGGCCGTCGAGATCCGTCCGCCACACCTGCGGCACCCGGGCGGAGTCGAGTCGCGCCAGCGTCACGGCGTGCGGGTGCCCGTAGCGGTTCCCGCTCCCCGCCGAGATCACGGCGATGTCCGGTTGCGTCGCCTCCAGCCATGCGAGGGAAGTGGAGGTCCGGCTGCCGTGGTGGCCGAGCTTCAGGAGATCCGCCTCCGGGCGGAGCGGCGCGAGGTGCTCCAGGATCTCGCGCTCGACGTCCACGCCGGCGTCGCCCGTGTTCACGTAGCGGAAGCCGCCGACCGTGAGACGGAAGGAGAGGGAGCCCTCGTTCGCATCCGAGCCGGCCGGGCCTTCGGGCCAGAGAAACTCGAGTTCGACGTCGTCGATGCGGAGCCGGTCTCCGGCGCGGGGCGCGTGCCAGGAGGCACCCTCCATCTGAAGCCGTTCGAGGAAGGCGAGGTACAGGGAGCTGGGCTCCGGGACGCCGGGATCGAGCACGCGGCGGACCCGGAGGGCCTCGAATACCGCCCCGGCGCCGCCGTAATGGTCGAGGTGGGGATGGGAGATGGCGAGGAGCTCCACGGTCCGGGCGCCCTTGCCGCGCAGGAAGGGCACGACGACGCGGCTTCCCGCGTCGGCGATCAGCGGCGGGCCGGATGCCGTGCCGGCCGTACGGAAGGCCGCGCCGGGACCCGCGTCGAAGACGAGCCATCGGCCGGCGCCGGTCCGCACGACGGCGGCGTCGCCCTGCCCCACGGCGAGGGTGCAGACGAGCGCCGTGCCCCGGTCGAGGCCGGCCCGGAGCGGGGGCCATGCGACCGTGAGCGCCAGCACGGCGCCGACCGAGACGACGCCGAGGCCGCGCCGCGCGCGCGTCCGGTCCAGCACGAGGGCGACGAGCGCGGCCGCGACCGCCCACGCGCGGGGGCCGAGTCCGGGACCCACCCAGCTCAGCGGGAGCCCCGCAAAGAAATCCGCGATCGCCGCGAGGAGCGCGAGCGCGACGTCCGCGGCGCCGGCGAACAGAGTCCAGAGCCCCCACGGCAGGATCAGCGTGAGCGCGAGAGCGGGAAGCGCGAGACTCACGACCCCGCCCGCCACCACGCTGGCCGGGATCGATGCGATGACGATGCGGTCGAAGTGAAAGGCCGCGATCGGCGCGGTGACGAGGAACGCGCCGCAGCTCACGGCAAGCGCTCGCCCGATCCCGCGCAGGTGTCGGGAGGAGAGCCAGGGCGGAAACGGTGCGCGGCCTCCGAGCACGACGCCGGTGAACCCGGCGAAGGAAAGCTGGAACCCCGGATCCGTCACGATGAGCGGGTCGGCCAGGATGGCGAGCGTCGCCGCGAGCGCCGCGAGATCGCTGAGGCGGGCGGGGCGGGCCCGGCGGAAGGCGAGCGCCCAGCCCCAGAACATCAGCGCGGCTCGCACCGCCGAGGGGGGCGCGCCGATGAGGCACACGTACGCGCTCGTGCAGCAGGCGGCGTAGAGCAGCCGGCGGGGACCGGGCACGCGAAGGCCGATGAGCCAGGAAAGCGAGGCCCCGATAAGACCCACGTGAAGCCCGGAGATCGCGAGCAGGTGGATGATCCCGGCCCCGACGAACGCCTCTCTCGTCGCGGGGTCGAGCGTGCTGCGGTCGGCGAGCAGCAGCGCCTTGCCGATCGCCCGGTGCTCGGGGGCGAGCCGGGCATCGAGCCGGGCGAGCAGCCCGGCCCGCCATTCGATGATCCAGCGGCCTGGGCCGCGCGAGCCCACGGCGTGCGCTGGGACCTCCAGCGGCTCCAGCGTCGCACCGCCGATCCAGCCCAGCGTCCCGGGCGGACGGGGCAGCCGTGCCCGCCCCGCTTCGGGGTTCGTCCCGCCCGCCGTACGCCATGTGCCCCGGGCGAGCACCGCCGCGCCAGCCTCCTGCCCCGCTCCGGGCCGCACGAAGGCGCGCACCGCGCCCAGGCGGCAGATCCGCCCCCCCGAGACGATGTGGGCGTCGCGGATCGACACCCGGACCAGGCCGGCATCCCGGCCCGGCCGCCGCTCCGGCACCGCGTCCGCGAGCGTGCCGACCGCCACGGCGGCCGCGCCCGCCTCAAGCGTGGCGACGCAGGCCCCCAGCGCCGCCGTGCCGCTCGGCAGACCCGCGAGCAGCCCGGCGAGCGCGGCGAGCACGACTGCGAGACCCACCGTGGCGCGGGGCGGGACGCCGCCCGCCCGGCCGGGGCGACCCCGACCGGCGGCCCCCACCGCGGCCCGGCGGGCAGCCCTCACCGCGGCCCGGCCGACGATGGCGCAGAGAAGCCCCGCCACGACGGCCGCGGGGGCCTGGAGTGCGACGGCGTCGACAGGGGCGAGCGCGAGCCCGGCCACATCCCCGGCGGCGAGCGCCAAGGCGATCAAGAGCAGGGGCGATAGGGAGCGGGACGTCGATCATCCTCCGGGCGCAGGGTACACCCCCACGCTCGGAGACGTCGTCAACCGTCCGTCAAAGGAGGGGGCTCGGCTCCGATCGTTCCGGTGGGCTCGAGGACCCGGGCGGAGTAGGCGGCTCCGGTGGAGCAGGCGGCTTCAGCGGGGTGGTCGGCTCCAGCGGGGCCGGCGGGGCCAGCGGTTGGTGCGCGAGGCGCGCCGACGCCGCCCGGTGCGCCAGGCGCCGGGCCCGGCGCTCGGCCCGCCACGCGAGCAGGCCCGAGAGACCCATGCCCCCGAGGATGCAGGCGAAGACGACGAGCGAGAGCGGCGCGCGGATGCGGAGGAAGGGCAGCACGACGTTCACGAGTTCGTTCCCGTTCCGCACCGAAAACCAGAACGCCGCGAGGATGACGACGACGAAGGCGAGGAGCCGCGTCACGAAACGCATCAGCAGGGCCGTCCCATGAAGGTCGCGCCCGTCGTTCCCGTGAGCCGCACCTGCGCGTACGTGCCGATCCGGCAGGGGTCTCCGGGGAAGGCGACGACCTTGTTCTGCTCCGTCCTGCCGAGCACATCGCCCGCCGAGCGCGCGGAGCGCTCGATCAGAACCTCGCGCCGCGAACCCACCTCCGACTCGTTGATCTCGCGCTGGATCGCCCGGTGCTCGCCGATCAGGCGTTCCAGCCGCTCCGAACCCACGTCGTCCGGCACGAAATCCCCGGCCGGGAAGCGCGTCGCCGGCGTCCCTTCGCGGAGCGAGTACTTGTACAGATAGGCATCGTCGAACCTCACGTCCCGCATCAGCTCCAGCGTCGCCTCGAAGTCCGCCTCCGCCTCCCCCGGGAAACCGACGATCACGTCCGTGGAAAGCGCGATGCCGGGAACCTCGCGGCGCGCGGCCTCGACCTTCCCGAGAAACCCTTCGCTCGTGTAGCGCCGGACCATGCGCTTGAGAATGCGGTCGGAGCCCGATTGCACCGGCAGGTGGAGCTGGCGGCAGACCGTCGGCTCCCCCGCCATCACCTCGAGCAGTTCCGGCGTCACGTCGTTGGGATGGGGCGACGTGAAACGCACGCGGCGGATCCCGTCCACACGGCTCACGGCCCTCAGCAGCGTCGCGAAGTTCCAGTCTCCGGACTCGTACGAGTTCACGGTCTGTCCGAGGAGCACGACCTCGGTGAACCCATCTTCCACGGCGCGGCGGGTCTCGGCGAGGACCGCCTCGGGCGTCCGGTTCTTCTCGGGTCCTCTCACGTAGGGAACGATGCAGAACGTGCAGCGGTGATCGCAGCCGCGCTGGACCGTGATCCAGGCGCTCACGCCTTCCCGCCTCACGCTGTCCACGCCCTCGTAGTTCTCTTCCGCGTCGAGTCCGAGCAGCGTCTGTCCGCGCTCGATCGCGTTCGCCCGGATCGAACCGATGAGTTCCGGGAGGGCGCGGTACGCATCCGGCCCGGCCACGAGGTCCACGCCCGCCGCTTCCTCGATGAGCCGCGGGCCCAGCCGCTGCGCCATGCACCCCGTCACCCCCAGCACGAGGCCGGCGCGCCGCTTCCGGTGGCGCTGCAGCTCGCCGATCCGGCCGCGGACGCGCTGTTCCGCGTGTTCGCGAATCGCGCATGTGTTCACGAGGATGACATCGGCGCGCTCGGGCGCATCCACGCTCACGAAGCCCTCGTCGACGAGCAGCCCCTCCATCAACTCGGTGTCGTTGATGTTCATCTGACACCCGTAGGTCTCGATGTAGACCCGGCCTCCGAGCGGGCGAGGGTCGCGCGGGCGGGCATCGAGCGGGCGGGGCTCGCGGGGACGATCCGCGCGGAGGTCGCGGGGACGATCCGGGCGGGGGTCGCGGAGGCGATCCGCGCGGGGCGTCTTCAGCGTGACGAGCTCCGTCCTCTCCACCGGTGGCTCAGCGCTGCCGGAGGGAGAAGGAGAGCGTGACGCGCCGGAAGCTCTCCGCGAAGCCGGCCGTCGCGACGTCGCCGCGCGATCCGCTCTCGAACGCGAGGTCGAACACGGCGAGCCCCTGCTGGAACTCCCAGCCGAAGCCGCCCGTGAAGGCCGACTCTTCCAGCGCTTCCGGACCCCGGCTGAAGGGGAGCCCCGTCCTCCGCCACCCGAACCGAACCGGCAGCCTCCCGCCGAGCAGGGAGAGCGCGCCGTACTCGATCCCCCCGCCCAGCCAGGCGATGTCGTGGGATTGGAAGGCGGAGCCGGCCGTCCCGTCGCGCGACCCCACGGCCGACCACCCGGCCCGGCCACCCCCGGCGGTGAGGAGGATCTGGTCCGTCACGCGCACGCTGCCGCCGATTTCGATCGAGGTCGGCAGGTCGAACTCCGCCTCGGGTTCCTCCGCCGCTTCGGGGGTCGCGTACAGCGTCCCGCCCGTCCCGAGCGCAACGCCCGCCACCACGCGGTCGCCCAGCCGGATCGACCCACCCGTCTTGAAGCGCCAGGCCCGCCACGACAGCTCCCTCGCCCCCACGATCCCGCCGAGCACGGGAGCCCCTCCGATCGGATCATCGAACTGCCGGAAGAACGACTGCCGCAGCGAGCCGGTCAGCCGCTGCGCCGAGACCCCGATGCCCAGCGGCCCGATCCGGCGCGCGAGCGATGCGTCGATCGTGCTGATCCCGCCGTTGTGCTCCCGCGTCTCCTCGTAGGGCACCATGCCGTCGTTCAGCCGCAGCGTGTCCTGCAGGATGTTGGACCAGTCCTGGTCGAACTCGCCGCCGAAGGCCAGGCTGAAGGCCCAGTCGTTGTAGGGGACGAGCGCGCGGATCGTCGTGAAACGCCCCCGCCCCGTGTTGAGCGAGTGGCCTTCGCCCTCCAGCGTCACCCCCTCGCTGGCCAGCGAGACGGAGAAGCCGGGTTCCGTGTGAAGGAGAAGGTCGGCCGGGTTCGAGAGGCTGTACGATCCGCCGAGCAGGCCGGAGCCCGATCCGCCGAGCGCCGCCGACCGGCCATCCACGGGCGCAACGGGATACCCGAGCCCGACGGCCGTCATCGGCGTTTGTGCCAAAATGGCACCGGGCGAAGTCGCCAGCGGGGCGACGACGCACCCGACCCGGACCCATCCCCGGAACCCTTGGATGGCGCGCATCACGGCACCGTGAAGTCGGGCGCCGAACTGAACACGACGCGGAGCTGCGGCTGGAACTCCGGCGGCGATTCGACGGAGCCGAACTCCCAGTACCCCAGCGCCTGCGCGTCCGGATCCGCCCGGAAGCCGATCCGGATGCGCGTCAGCGAATCCAGGACGGCCCGCGCCATCAGAAGCGTGATGTCGAGGCGAACCGGCTCGCCCTCGCGGAGCCTGTCCGGATCGAGCGTCGTCGTGAGCAGATCCCCGCTCCCGATCGGGGTCTTTTCGCCCACCTCGAACGGGTCGCCGAGCAAACTCACCTTGCGGGCCTCGATCCTGCGCTCCGCCGCATACAAATCGGGCGCGGCCAGAGGATGCAGGATGACTTCGGCCTGGCTCACCGTAGACCCCTCGAGCCCCGCTTCCCCGAGGATGGCGGGCGGCACGAACTCGAAGTAGATGCGGGAGGCGGGGAGGCCGCCGACGCGAAGCGCCGTGCCGGTCGGAGGCTGTGGCGGATCCAGGATGAACGCGCGTTCGTCCCATAACTGGGACTGTGGCACGGCGAGAGTCCGGCCGACGAGGGTCGGATCGTACCGGAGCACCATCTGCGTCAGGCGGAGCTTCGTCTCGGGGCCGTCGAGCACGACGGCGAAGCCGTTGCCCCCGTCCGCCTCCCGCCACGCCTTCATCAGCGAGTCCTCCGCCACGGCCGGCGTCATGAGGAGCGTATCCGACACCGCCTCCAGCACCGCCGACGCGATCTCGACCCCGAGGCTGCCGCCGGGCGCCCCCCACGGGACCCCAGGCGCCGCCTCCTGCCACGTTGCGCCGTGAGGCTCGAACCGCTCCCCCAGTTCGACGAGCTTCACGGTGACGGGAAACTCCGTGAACTCGGAGCGGATCGTGTCGAAGCGGAGCAGGAACTCTACCTCCTCGAACTGCGCTGCCGGCAGCGTGTCGACGAACGTCCGGATCGTGTCGGGGACGTCGAAGCGCGCGAGCCCGCGACTCGACACGTCCGCCGCGGCCGAGAGGTGCACGAACGGCGCGGTGGAGGGCCGGGCGAAGCCGGTCAGCGTCGTGTCCCGCCAAGATGGCAGTTCGGCGACGGAGATGGTGACGTCACGCGTCACCACGCCGGCGCCGGGTACCTGCTCGGATCCCAGCGAGAGCGGATCCTCCGCGCATGCGCCCAGCATGACGAGGACGACCACCGTGGCGAGCGCCGCAGCCCCCCGTCCGTTCACGGGCCCGCCTCCGCCGGCGCGGCCATCCGCTCCAGCGAGAAGTTCGCCGGCAGCAGATCCCGCAACGGCCACACGATCGACTCCCCGTTCGTCCCGATGCTCATGACCTCGAGTTTCCGGCCGAACTCGGCGAGCGCCTGGCGACACATGCCGCACGGCGGGGCCGGGACGGCGCCGCTCGTCACGATGGCGATGCGCGAGAAGGCGCGCGCTCCCGAAACCACCGCGTGCCCCAGCGCGACCCGCTCCGCGCACGTCCCCACCGGATACGAGGCGTTCTCCACATTGCATCCGGTGAAGACCCGGCCGTCATCGGCCTCGAGCGCCGCGCCCACGAGGAAACCGGAATACGGAGCGTACGCGCGTTCGCGGGCGACCCTCGCCCGGGCGGCGAGGTCTTCCCAGGAGAGCGGCTCTCCGGCTGTCGTTCGAGTCTCGGTCATCGGCTCCCATCCGCGGCATCGTCCGGCCTGCCCACGTAGCGTCGCGGCAGGCGGCGTCCGATCGCCGTCAGCACTTCGTATTCGATCGTCCCGGCGTTCTCCGCAAAATCCGCCAGCCCGACCTCTTTCCCTCCGTCACGGCCCAGGAGCGTGGCCACGTCCGCAGCTTCGACACCCGGCACGCCGGAAACGTCTACCGACGTCACGTCCATGCAGACACCGCCCCGGATCGGCACCTCGACTCCGCGGATGAGCGCTCGTCCCCGGTTCGACAGACGCCACGGCAGCCCATCCGCGTACCCGATCCCCAGCGTGGCGAGACGTTCGGCACGCTTCGTCGTGTAGGTGGCCCCGTAGCTGACCGTCGAGCCCGGCGCGAGGTCACGGACTTCCAGCACCCTCGCGCGTACCCGCGCCACACTCTCCGGGTCCGCCGGCGCGCCCGCGACGCCCGTCCCCCGCCGTCCCCCGTACAGGTAGATCCCCGGCCTGACGAGCCCCAGATGATACTGCGGATCCGCCATCATCGCATCGCTGTTCGCCGCGTGCAGGAAGGGGATCTCCACGCCGGCCTCCTCCAGCACCGATGCGGCGCGCCGCAGGCGGGTCAACTGAAGCGACGTCGCGGCCGGATCCGTCCCAGCGGAATGGAAATGCGTGTAGGCGCTCGCCAGCGTCACCCCGCCCCTCTGGAGGACCGACGCGACCTCCGGCGTCCATGCCGCAGCCTCCGCCGCCGGGAGCCCCGCGCGACCCATGCCGGTGTCGATCTCGAGGTGGACGGGGATCCGCGTGGAGGCCGCCCGCGCGCCGGCCTCGAGTTTCTCGAACGACGCCAGGCTCAGCGCCGCGCTCTCGAGCCGCGCTTCGAGGAGTTGGGAGATCTCGGTGGTGGCCGAAGGGGCGAAGACGATGATGCGGCGCTCGATCCCGCCCCGCCGGAGTTCGGCGCCTTCCGGCGGCGTTGCGACCCCGAACGCGTA
>NZ_CANPVO010000032.1 GCF_947581785.1 Candidatus Palauibacter polyketidifaciens
GCGGTCGTAGTCGGACGTGGACTTGTCGATCGCGACCTTGATCTCGCTGATGCGGCCCTGGATGCGGTCCGTGTCACCGGCGCCATCGACGACCGTCGTGTTGTCCTTGTCGATGACGATCCGCTTCGCCTGGCCGAGATCGCCGACCACGGTGTTCTCGAGCTTGAAGCCGAGCTCCTCGGAGATCACCTGGCCGCCGGTGAGGATCGCGATGTCCTGCAGCATCTGCTTGCGGCGATCGCCGAAGCCCGGAGCCTTGACGGACGCGACCTTGAGCGTGCCGCGCAGCTTGTTGACGACGAGCGTGGCGAGCGCCTCGCCCTCCACGTCCTCCGCCACGATCAGGAGAGGCTTGCCCATCTGGGCAACCTTCTCGAGGACCGGCAGCAGGTCCTTCATGGCCGAGATCTTCTTGTCGTGGATCAGGATGATCGGCTCGTCGAGGACGACCTCCATCTTGTCCGGATCCGTGACGAAGTACGGCGAGAGGTAGCCGCGGTCGAACTGCATCCCGTCCACGGTCTCCAGCTCGGTCTCGAGGCCGCGGGCCTCCTCGACCGTTATGACGCCGTCCTTCCCGACCTTCTCCATCGCGTCGGCGATCAGTTCGCCGATCTCCTGGTCGCTGTTCGCCGAAATGGCGGCGACCTGGGCGATTTCCGTCTTCCCGGAGGTCTCGACGGAGATCGAATGCAGGTTCGCGACGATCGCCTCGACAGACTTGTCGATGCCGCGCTTGAGCGCCATCGGGTTCGCACCCGCCGTCACGCTCTTGAGCCCCTCGGTGAAGATCGACTGCGCGAGCACCGTCGCCGTCGTCGTGCCGTCGCCCGCCGCGTCGGACGTCTTCGTCGCGACTTCCTTCACCATCTTCGCGCCGAGATCCTCGACCGGGTCATCCAGTTCGACTTCCTTCGCGACCGTCACGCCGTCCTTCGTGATCGTCGGGCTGCCGAACTTCTTCTCAAGGACCACGTTCCTCCCCTTGGGGCCGAGCGTGACCTTGACCGCGCGCGCGAGCTTGTCCACGCCCGCCTTCAGGCGCTGCCGTGCCGCGGTATCGAATTCAAGATCCTTCGCCATTTCGTCTCCTTCGCCCGGTTATTCGGGCGCACCAGTCAACGGGTTTGACCCGCCGTCTTCCGCTTCAGCGGTTAGAGGACGGCCAGAACGTCGCTTTCCTTCACGATCAGGTAGTCGTCGCCATCCAGCGAAACCTCGGTCCCGGCGTACTTGCCGTAGAGCACCCGGTCTCCGGTGTTGACTTCCATCGGGATGCGGTCGCCGTCGTCGTTCATGCGGCCGGGGCCCACGGCGACGACGGTGCCCTGCTGCGGCTTCTCCTTCGCGGTGTCCGGAATGTACAGACCACCGCGCATCTCCTCGGTCTCTTCGAGCGGCGCGACGACGATGCGGTCGGCCATTGGGGAGATGTTCAGTTTCGTGTTCGAGGCGGTTGCCATCTTGCCTGTCCCTCCTTGGACCTTCGGTGTTGGGTGATCCTTCCGATGAAAGCCGCGAGGGATCCCGCGGCTGTTAGCACTCTGGGGCAGCGAGTGCTAAGGCGAGCAGAAGATATGAGCGTGGAGCGTCCTGATCAAGTGGCTTCGGACGGACGAGGGGCGCGGCCGCCGAATCGGTCGGCGGGCCGGCCGGGGACGGGCCCGGGGGTTATGAAACCTGCCCCGTACGCCTATCGTACGAGTGGGCCAGAAAGGGAGGTCGACATGTTTCGTGCAGCCGTAGTGCTGGTGGCCGCGGGCGCGGTGGGTCTGTGGGTGACGGGGATCCTCTTCTCCCTCGTCCTGCCCCTCGTGTGGATGGCCGTGAAGGTCGCGATCTTCGTCGCGATTTTCTACCTGGTCGTGCGGATGATCAATCCGGAGTTCGCGAACAAGATGAAGGAGAAGTGCTGCGGCGGCGCCGCTTTCCTCCGCAGGTCCTGAAGCCGGCGGCGAACGTCAGCCGTCGGAGCCGGCGGGCGGTCCGAACAGATAGCGGTCCGCGATCGCCAGGCCGGTGATCGTCAGCGCCGGCTCGATGCGGTCCACAGTGCGGCAGTGCGGCCCCACGACCCGCGCGAGTCCCCCGGTGGCGACGACGAGCGGCTCGCGTTCCCACTCCTCGCCGATCCGCTCCACGATGCCGTCGATCCCCTCCACCACCGAGTAGAACCCACCGCTCAACAGACAGTCCTGCGTGTTGCGGCCGATGACCCGGGCCGGTTTCTCCACGTGGATCTGCGGGAGTTGCGCCGTCGCGCGCGCGAGCTGGTCCGTGCCGGCCGTGGGCCCGGGCGCGATGACGCCGCCCACGAAGACGCCATCGGCCGTAATGCAGTCGAAGGTCGTCGCCGTCCCGAGGTCCACGACGATCGTGTCGCGGCGGTAGAGTTCCGCCGCGGCGAGCGTGTTCGCGATGCGGTCGGCGCCGACCTCGAGGGGATGGTCGACGTCGAGCCGGACGGGGATGGGAGAGCCGCCGTTGAGGAAGCGCAGCGGGGCATCGAGGACGCCGCCGACCGCGAGCCAGACGCGGTGCAGCGCGGGGACGACGGAAGCGACGACGATCCGCTGCGGAGCCGGCAGGTCGCAGGCCCCGAGGAGTCCCCGGAGCTGGAGTCCGATCTCGTCCGCCGTTCGGCGGCGGTCCGTCGCGATCCGCCAGCTGTGCACGGGGGTGAGATCCTCGAACCACCCGAGGACGGATTCGGTATTCCCGATGTCTACCGTGAGGAGCATGAGATCAGCTTCCGCCGAGAGCGATGGAGCCCGCGACGACGCGCCGCAGGGCGCCCCCGCGTGGCCGCAGCAGGAGGGCGCCGTCCGGGGCGATGCCCGCCGCCAGGCCGATGGCGGGTGCGCGGTCCGAGAGCCGGTGCTCGACCCAGCGGTTCTTCAGCCAGTCGAGGCGATCGAGTTCATCGAGCGAGGCCGCATCGAGTGAGGTCGGGACGCGCGGAAGCCGGCGCTCGAGTCCCGCCACCACCGCATCCGCGACGTCGACGAGAGGCACCGGACCCACGCAGTCGGCGAGGGCCACCGCTCCCTCCACGTCGTCCGGCAGCCGGCCGGCATCGACGTTGATGCCGACGCCTACGATGAGGAACACGTCCTTGCCGCCGTCGCGGGTCGTCTCCGCCAGGATGCCGCCGAGCTTCCGCTCGCGCGCCATGAGGTCGTTGGGCCACTTCACGGCCGACGCGAGGCCGGGGAAGCGCCGGTTGAGTTCGCGCGCGAGATCGACGCCCGCCACGACCGTCAGGAGCGGCGGGATCGTGACCGCACGCGGGCGAAACACCATGCTCAGATAGAGGCCGGCTCCTGCCGGAGATGTCCAGCCGCGGCCCGCCCTTCCCCGCCCCGCCGTCTGCTCGTCGCAGAGCACGATCGTGCCGGACGACGCCCCGGCTTCCGCAAGTTCGCGGGCGAGGTCGTTCGTCGAAGAAACGCGGTCGAAGGCGAAGACCGACTCCCGGTTCCAGCGCCCGCGCAGCGCGGCGACGGACTCCCCGGCCCAGCCCTTTGCCTCGTCTGCGAGCATCGTCGCTCCGACGTCAGTCATTCAATGGTCATCCACGAAGCGCCGGCCAGATCGCGGCCGCGGCCAGGTATCCCCCGCCGACGAGCCAGCAGTACCAGGCGAACCGGTGGAATAAACGCCGCTCGAGCATCCGCAGGAAGATACGAATGGCAAGGACCCCTGACAGGGCCGAAGCCGCGAAGGCGAGCCCGAGGGGCAGCATCCCGACCGCAAGTCCGGCCTCCCCGAGATTCGGCGCCTGCAGCACGGCCGCCCCTCCGATCGCCGGGATGGAGAGGAGAAAGGAGAACTCGGCCGCGTGGCGAGGTTCGACCCCGGCGGCGGTCGCCGCGGCCACGGTGCTCCCGGAACGCGAGATGCCGGGCAGGATCGCGACCGCCTGTGCGAGGCCGATCGCCAGCGACCCGCCGGTCGTCGGCCGCGCACGCGTGCTCCGGCGGGACAGGCGCCGGATCGACCAGACGAAGGCGCCGGTGACCAGCAGCATCGCCGCCGCGAGCACGGGCCGCTCGAATGTGGGCTCCAGCGTGCTCCGCAGGCCGAGCCCGACGGCAGCGGCGGGGAGCGTGGCTGCGGCGAGGAGTCCGACATCCCCGATACTCCGGCGGTCCCCCGAGCACACCCCCCGAACCAGTTCCGCGAGGCGTCCGCGATAGACCCAGCACACGGCGCAAAGCGTTGCGACATGCACGGTGACCTCGAACACGACGCCGGGGAGTTCGATCCCGAAGAGCGCCTGCCCGAGAACGAGATGCCCGGAACTCGACACGGGCAGGAACTCGGTGAGGCCCTGTACGACGCCGAGGACAAGGGCTTCGAACGGATTCACGCCGTTCGGACCCCGGACTCGTCCCCCTCCGCGAGGACTCTCTCGTAAAGTGACTCGTAGAGCGGGAGGATACGGTCGATCGTGAAGCGTTCGAGAGCGCGCTCACGCGATGCGCGAGAGAACGCGCCCCAGCGCGCCTCGTCGCTCAGCAGCGAGATCGCCGACGCCGACATGGCTGCGACCGACCCCACGGGGTGCAGGTAGCCCGTCGCGCCGTGCGCCACGACTTCGTCGATGCCCGTTCCGGAGGACCCCACGACGGGGACCCCGGAGGCCTGCGCTTCCAGCGCCACCAGACCGAAGGACTCCTGCTCGCTCGGGAGCAGGAAGAGATCAGCGCTGGCGAGGAGTTCGGCGACGGAGTCGATCTTGCCGAGAAAGACGACGCGCTCGGCCATGTCCAGCTCCGCGGCGATCTCCGCGGCGCGCTGCCGTTCCGGACCGTCTCCCACGAGGATGAGGCGAGCCGGCAAGGCGTCGTGGATCCGTGCGAACATCTCCATGAGATCCGGGATCCGCTTGACCGCCCGAAAGTTCGAGATGTGCATCACGACCTTCTCTCCGGCCCGCGCGAGCTGGTGGCGGCCCCGGTAGCGCTCTCGGTCGTAGATCTTCGGATCGACGAAGTTCGGGATGACCTCGATCGCGCAGCGGCTGCAGTCGAAGTCGCGGTGCGTCCGCTCGCGGAGCCAGTCGGAGACGGCGGTGAGCCGGTCGGACTTCTCGATCGAGAAGCGGGTGATCGACCAGTACGACGGGTCCTGGCCCACGAGCGTGATGTCCGTGCCGTGCAGTGTCGTGACGAGCTTCACGTCGCGGCCTCCGTCCCGGAGCATGTCGCGCGCGATCCATCCGGCCGTGGCGTGCGGGATCGCGTAATGCACATGGAGCAGGTCGAGTTCCTCGCGTCGCGCCACTTCGTGCATCGTGACGGCGAGCGCGAGCGAGTAGGGGGGATACTCGAACAGCGGGTAGCGGTTGACCTCGACTTCGTGGAAGTAGACGCCATCGATGAAGTGGGTGAGACGGAAGGGCTGCGCATAGGAGATGAAGTGTACCTCGTGCCCCCGGCGGGCGAGGCCGAGCCCCAGCTCGGTGGCGATCGCTCCGGAGCCCCCGTACGTCGGATAGCACGTGATCCCGATCTTCATCGTCCCGTCTTCATCCTGATTCACGTTCATCCTGATTCACGTTCATCCTGCTTCACGTTCATACTGCTTCGCGCCAGTCGCTTGCGATGCGGCGCGCAAGTTGCCCCGGTGTCGTCGACTCGTCCAGCAGCTGCAGGACGACGGCGTTCTCGGGGAGCTGGTGCCGGAACCATGTCCGCTGCCGGCGCGCGTAGCGCCAGGTGGCCCTCGACACGCGCTCGATCGTCTCGTCGACGTCGGCCTCGCCCCGAACCAGCGCCGCGACGTCCGCGTAGCCCAGCGCGTCGAAGGCGCGCGATCCGTCGAGTCCGCAGGCCAGGAGACCTCGGACCTCCTCCAGCCACGCGCCACCCCGCACCAGGGCCTCGGCACGGTGCGCGATCCGTTCGCGCAGGAGCGGCGCGGGCCACTCCAGCACCCAGGTCGCGGTTCGCAGCGGTGGGCGTTCGGTCGGGGCGCGCGTCATCCAGCGCGTGAGCGGCTTCCCCGTCAGGAGCGCCAGTTCCACCGTGCGCGCCGCCCGCTGCCGGTCGAGGGGGCGGTGCCGCGCCGCCAACGCCGGATCGAGGCGGGTTGCGCAGCGTACGAGTTCCTCCCGTTCGAGCCCATCCAGCCAGCCGTGCAGCGCCACGCGGCGCCCCGGATCGAGCGGAGGCTCCTCGAACATCGGGTGCGTCAGCGCACGCAGGAACAGCCCCGTCCCGCCGGCGAGGATGGGGACCCGCCCCCGGGACCGGATCCCGGAGAGCCAGCGAGTGGCCAGGCGCGCGAAGCGGCCCGCGCCGTAGCGCTCGTGCGGGTCGAGAAAACCGACGCCGTGGTGCGGCGCAGCGGCGAGTTCGTCGGCGGAGGGCGCCGCGGTCCCGATCGCGAAGCCGCGGTAAGCCTGGCGGCTGTCCATGGAGATGATCTCGCCATCCAGCAGGCGCGCGAGCTCGATGGCGACGGACGTCTTGCCCGAGGCGGTAGGCCCCGCGATGGCCGGCACGGGTGAAGTCCCCACGGGCGCGGCGGCTACCCGCGGCCGAACCGCCGGTCGAGCTCCTCGACGCTCAGGCGCACGATCGTCGGGCGGCCGTGGACATCGTGTCCGGGCAGCGGGGTCGCGAACAGCCGGTCGAAGAGCTCCCTCGCCTCTTCCGGCGAGATGGGCTCGCCCGCCTTGATCGCTCCCTTGCACGCCATGCTCATCGCGACACGCTCGTGCTGGTTGCGCGCGGCGTTCACAAGCGGGGAGCCGTCCGCCAATTCCCGCACCATCTCGCGCAGGCAGCGCTCGGCGTCGAACCGGGCGTGGGGCTGCGGGGCCGCCGTCAGAATCCAGGTCCGTTCGCCGAACGGCTCCAGCTCGAACCCCTGCCGGGCCAGCAGGCCGGCGAGATCCTCGAGCGCCTCGGCCTCCGGAGGCGAGAACTGCAGGGTGACCGGAAAGAGGAGCGCCTGGGAGGTGCCTCCTCCCGCTTCGAACCGCGCCATGATCTCCTCGTAGAGCACGCGTTCGTGTGCCGAGTGCTGGTCGACGATGAGGAGCCCCTCGCGGGTCGCGGCCAGGATGTAGCGGTCGTGGAGCTGCCACAGCTCCGGACCGACGAACGGGGCCTCCGCCGCGGCCTTCTGCCCGCCCGCGCCGGTTTCGGCCCCCGGTTCGGCCGTCCCGGCCGCGTCGTCCCGCCCGGAGACGAAGAGGGCGAACTGAGGCATCTCCGCGGGCGGCTCGCCGCGGGATTTCGCGCCACGGCCGGGGGAGGGCGTTCGATGGCCCGGCGCCGGATCGGGCTCGGTGGCGGGGACCCCCACCGGCGCCGTCGAATCGAGCCGCGCCAGCGCGGCGCGCACCGCACCCCGGACGGCCGTCTCCACGTTCTCGCGGTCGCGGAAACGCACCTCCGCCTTCGCCGGATGGACGTTTACATCCACCGAGGCGGGCGGCGTCTCGATCTGCAGGAAGAGGCTCGGGCGAAGGCCTTCGACGACCGTCGTCCGGAACGCCTCATCCACGAGCCGCAGGAGAGCGGGATCGCGGAAGGGACGGCCGTTCACGAAGGTGTAGCGGCGCCCTCCCCTCGCACGCGCGGCGTCGGGCCGCTGGATGAAGCCCCGGACCCGCACGGGGCCGCCCTCCCCCTCCACGGGAATGAGCGTGGGGGCGAGGTCTCCCCAGAGCTGGCCGATCCGTCCGAGCCAGTCCCGCGCCGGGGCGAGATCCATGGAGGCGCGGCGATTCGACTCGAACCGAAAGCCGACGGCGGGGTTCGCAAGCGCGAGGAGCA
The DNA here is from genome assembly GCF_947581785.1 of Candidatus Palauibacter polyketidifaciens. Taxonomy (NCBI): domain Bacteria; kingdom Pseudomonadati; phylum Gemmatimonadota; class Gemmatimonadia; order Candidatus Palauibacterales; family Candidatus Palauibacteraceae; genus Candidatus Palauibacter; species Candidatus Palauibacter polyketidifaciens. The sequence continues at coordinate 7,794 of NZ_CANPVO010000032.1, forward strand.
CGAGCGCTTCGCCCGCGGCCCGCGTCTCGGCGGCCGAAGTCCTGAGGAACTTCGCGCGCGCCGGAAGGTCATGGAACAGCGCCCGGACCGTCACCGTCGTGCCGCACCGGCGCGGCATGTCATCCACGCTGCGGATGCGCCCGAAGTCGACCCGCGCCCGCACCCCCTCTTCCGGGCTGAGGGCCGTGTGCAGTTCCAATCGGCTCACGGCCGCGATGGAGGGCAGCGCCTCGCCGCGGAAGCCGAACGAGCGGACGCTCCGCAGATCGTCCACGCTCCGGATCTTGCTCGTCGCGTGCCGATCCAGCGCGAGTACGGCGTCCTCGCGATTCATCCCGCTCCCGTCGTCCGAGACCCGGATCTCGGTCTTCCCTCCGTTGCGGATCGCGACCTCGACGCGTCTCGCACCCGCATCGACCGCGTTCTCGGCGAGTTCCTTCACGACGGAGGCGGGACGCTCCACGACCTCGCCCGCCGCGATCTGGTTCGCGACATGGTCGGGCAGGATCTGCACGCCACCCGTCCCCGGCCGGTTCATGCCGCGCCCCGCAGGCCGTAGAAGCGGCAGGCGTTCCCCGCCGTGAGCGCCGCAGCTTCCTCGAAGGACACGCCGCGCACCGCCGCCAGTCGCTCGCACGTGTGCGTGAGGTAGGCGGGTTCGTTTCGGCGGCCGCGGCGGGGGGCGGGCGCGAGGTAGGGGGCGTCTGTCTCGATGAGGAGCCGGTCGTCCGGCACCGCGCGCGCCCACTCGGCCAGCTCGGGGACGAACGTGATGAGGCCCGAGAAGGAGACGTACCAGTCCGCATCCAGGGCGGCCCGGAGGAGTGCTTCGCCTCCCGTAAAGCAGTGCAGCACTCCCGTGGCGCCGTCGCCGTATTCCCTCACCCGCTCCGCCGTCTCGGCCTCCGCCGAGCGGGAGTGTACGACGATCGGCAGACCGAGCCGGGCCGCCATCCGGAGGTGCGCCTCGAAGTTCCCCAGCTGCGCCGGCCGGGCCGCACTGTCGTAGTGGAAATCCAGGCCCGTCTCCCCGATCGCGACGACCTCGGGAGCTTCGGCGATGCGCTCGATCTCGCGCATGAGGGAAGCCGAGGTCCGGTCCGCCGCGTGGGGGTGGAGTCCGGCCGTCGCCCACAGACCGGGCGTCCGCGCGGCCAGCGCCAGGGCTTCCTCCGCGTCCTCGGGATCCGAGGCGATCGTGACCATGCGGCTCACGCCCCGCGCCCGCGCCCGGTCCACCACCTCGCCGAGGTCGGGGGCGAAGCGGGCCGCGGTCAGATGAAGGTGCGAGTCGAAAAGCGTCGTCCCGGCTCCGGCCACCCCTCGTCAGGCGCGGGCGGCGAGCGCGGCGCGCTTGCGCGCCCGCTCGTGAATCTCGACGAGAACGGGGGACGCCACGAAGATCGAGGAATACGTCCCGACGAGAACCCCGATGATGAGCACGCCGGCGAAGGGCCGAATCACGGCGCCCCCGATGACGACCAGCGAAAGCAGCGCGATCAGCGTCGTCCCGCTGGTGAGGACCGTTCGGGGCAGCGTCTCGTTCAGGCTGCGGTTCAGCGTCACGTCGTACGCTTCCTTCCGCTTCTTCCTGAGATTCTCCCGCACGCGGTCGAAGACGACGATCGTGTCGTTCAGCGAATACCCGATGATCGTGAGGATCGCGGCGACAGTGGCGAGGTTGATCTCGATGTCGAACAGCGAGATGAACCCGAAGGTGATGAGCATGTCGTGCACCGTCGCGATGACGGCGGCCACGCCGAACCGCCACTCGAAGCGGAAGGCGAGGTAGATCAGCGTCAGGAGGAATGACAGGAGCACGGCGATGACGGCGGTGCGCTGGAACTCGTCGCCGACCTTGGCGCTCAGCGTATCGCCGCGCGCGATCTCGAAGCTCGCGGCGGAGTACTGCGTCTCCAGGCTCGTCCTGATCTGGTCCCGGATCGCGTTCTGGTCTTCTTCCTCGCCGACAGGCACGCGCAGCAGAAAATCGAAGGTCTCCGCTCCGACCGTCCGCAGCTGCTGAATCTGGACCCCCGTCGTGCCTCCGGCCGTCAGCGCGTCGCGGATCTGACCCACGTCGGTCGTCTCCGAGAACTGGACCTCGAGCAGCACGCCGCCCGTAAACTCGACCCCCGTCCGCAGCCCGCCGCGGAAGACGATCGACAGGAGGCCGATCGTGATGATCGCGGCCGACGCGAAGTACGCCGGCCGGCGCATGGAAAGGAACTTGTAGTTCGCGTTCTGGAAGACCCTCATGATGACTTCGTTCCTATATGCTCACGGACTCCCGGGAGCCGCGTCGGTTCAGGTACATGATGAAGAGCGTCCGCGTCACGTAGATCGCGGAGAAGAACGACGCGAGGATCCCGATGCAAAGCGTCACCGCGAAACCTCGCACCGCGCCGGTCCCGAACTGGAAGAGGATGATCCCGGTGATGAGCGTCGTGAGGTTCGCGTCCACGATCGCCGACAGCGCGTTGCCGAACCCCGCGTCCACCGCGGTGCGCGGCGTCTTCCCGGCGGCGAGTTCCTCTCGCACCCGTTCGAAGATGAGGACGTTCGCGTCCACCGCCATCCCGATCGAGAGGATGAGACCCGCGATTCCCGGCAGGGTGAGCGTCGCGTCGAGGCCGGCCAGGCCGCCCAGCATGAAAATGACGTACGTGAGCAGCGCCCCGACGGCGAGTATTCCCGCCGCCCGGTAGTAGATCATCATGACGATGATCACGCCGACGATCCCGATGATGAAGGCGGTGCGGCCCTGCCGGATGGAGTCTTCGCCGAGCGAGGCGCTCACGTTGCGCTCCTCGACGACCTCGATCGGCATCGGCAGCGCGCCGGCCCGGAGGACGAGCGCGAGCTCCTGCGCCTCCTGGAAGGACGCTCCCGGCGTGAGCTCAATCTGGGCGCGCCGGCTCAGGACGCTGCGGATGACCGCGTAGCTCTGGACTCGGTCGTCGAGGACGATGGCCATGTTTTCGCCGATGTTGCGCGCCGTACCGCGCTCGAAGACCCGCGAACCGCGCCGGGTCGTCTCGAAGGGGACGATCGGCTGGTTGAACGTCGGGTCGCGGTTCGCGGGCCCCGCGTCCTGAAGCATGTCGCCCGTGATCAGGGGCTCCGCCTCCAATACATAGAGCGGCACGTAGGATCCGGCGCCCGCCCCGACCTGCTCCACTCCCCAGTGGAGCGTGACGCCCCGGGGGAGCGCGTCCCGGACGCCCTCGAGTTCGAGCCACGCCGCCGCCGTCGGCTGATCTTCCTGCGGGACGAGATACTCGCCGAGGATCCGTCCCTGTCCGAGGAGGGCCGAGAGCGGCCGAGCCGTGGCTTCGTCCGCCGCTTCCGCCGCGTCCGCGGTCTCCGCGTCGCCCTCCTCGGCCGCGATGGAGTCGGCGGCCGGATCCTCTGTTTCGGCTTCGTCGGCCGGATCCTCCGCCGCGGCGGAATCGGCGCCGCCGAGGATGTCGCTGAGGTCCACTTCCGGCTCGGTCTCGAGCGTCGTGACCTGCAGGTTCTCGATCCCCACCTCGTTCACGATCGCGCGGTCGATCCGCTCGAGCGCGTCCATGAATTCCTGACCGTCCGTGACGATCTTGAACTCCATGAACGCGGTCTCCGTGGCGATCCGCTTCGCCTGCTCCGGGTCGTCGACCCCGGCGAGCTCGATGATGATGCGGTTGCCCGAGCGCTGGATCGTCGGCTCGCGGACGCCGAACTCGTCGATCCGGTTCCGAATCGTCGTGAGCGTGCGTTCGACCGCGTCGTCGAGATCCTGCCCGCTCAAGGTGCCCTCGGGGTCGTAGATCTCGACTGCGAGGTGCATCCCGCCCTGGAGGTCCAATCCGAGCTTGAGCGGCCAGACCTGCTCGGACTCGCCCGTGACCTCGTCCACGATCGTCTCGGGCACCAGGGCGAAACCACAAATGGCTACCAGAACGGCGATCCAGATCAATCGCCATCGTACCGAACCGAACATCTAGATTGTCACCGTTCTTCGTGGGTTTCGTGATCGCGGCCCGCGGCGGGGCCCGAGCGACCCCGGCCGAACCGGGCACCGTCGCTGCGACATGGCAAAGGGACGCAAAGCTAGCCCAGCGGCCCGTGAGAGGAAACTACGCGGCATCTCGCGCCGGATGGTACGTTCCTCCGCCGCGGCGCGCCATCTCGGGCTGCGCGCCGCCCCGGCCCGGACACGGCGGGGCCAAAATCCGGGGCCCGGAGCCGGCGAGGAGCCATGGCACACAACCGTTCGGAGGGCAGATCGGGGACGCGCTCGCGCGGCCAGCGCATCGGACTGTGGCTCGGACCGCTCCTCTTCCTCCTGATGCTCCTGCTCGACCTCGAGCCGGGACGGCCGGAGGTCACCCGCATGGCCGCGGTGGCGGTCCTCATGGCCACCTGGTGGATCACCGACGCGATTCCCCTCTTCGCAACCGCCCTGCTCCCGCTTCTCCTGTTCCCGATTCTCGGGATCGAGCGGACCGCGGAGACGGCACCCCACTACTTCAACAGCACGATCGTTCTCTTCCTCGGCGGTTTCATGATCGCGCTCACGATGGAGAAGTGGGACGTACACCGGCGGATCGCCCTCTGGGTCATCCGGGCGGTGGGCGGCGGTCCCGCCCGCATCGTGCTCGGCTTCATGCTCGCGGCAGCCTTCCTCTCCATGTGGATCTCGAACACGGCCACCGCGATCATGATGGTCCCGGTCGGCCTCGCCGTCATCCTGCGCATGGAAGAGCAGTTCGGGCAGGGTCGCACGCGCGCCTTCTCCGTGTCGATCATGCTGGGGATCGCCTACGCCTGCTCGGCCGGCGGGATCGCGACGCTGGTCGGCACGCCGCCGAACCTCTCCCTCCAGCGAATCTTCGCGATCACCTTCCCGGACGCCCCGCACATCGCCTTCGGGGTGTGGTTCGTCATGGCGCTGCCGATCGCGGCGCTCATGCTGGTCTTCGCGTGGCTGCTCATCACCCGGGTCTTCTTCCGCGTGCCGGAGGAGGTGACCGTCGACCGCGACATCGTGGAGTCCGAGATGCGGAAGCTCGGCTCCGTCGCCTTCGAGGAGCGGGCGATCCTCGTGATCTTCGCCGCGACGGCCCTGCTGTGGGTATTCCGCGCGCCGATCGAGATCGGCCGGTTCACGATCCCGGGCTGGTCCTCGCTCCTGCGCTACGGTCACCTCATCGACGACGGGACCGTCGCGATCACGATGGCCTGCATCCTCTTTCTCGTCCCGACGAGGTCACCGGGCGCAAGGTCCGCCACGGTCATGGGACCGGACGTGGTGCGACGGCTTCCGTGGAACATCGTGCTGCTGTTCGGGGGAGGCTTCGCCCTCGCGCACGGCTTCCAGGCCACGGGGCTGGCGCGGTTCGTGGGAGAGGGGTTCAGCGGGCTGTCGACGGTGCCGCCGCTCGTGCTGATCCTCGTCATCTGCCTCGCGATGACGTTCCTCACCGAACTCACCTCGAACACGGCGACCACGGAGATGGTGCTCCCGATCTTCGCGGCGGTCGCCGTCGCGACCGGCGTTCACCCGCTCCTGCTGATGGTCCCGGCGACGCTCTCCGCCTCTTGCGCCTTCATGATGCCGGTGGCGACGCCGCCCAACGCCGTGGTGTTTGGCAGCAACCGGGTGAGGATCGCGGAGATGGCGCGGGCGGGACTCTTCCTCAACCTCATCGGCGCCGTCGTGATCACGCTGATCTTCCGCGCCGTCGGGCCGCTGCTGTTCGGGATCGAACCGGGCGTCCTCCCCGACTGGGCGGTGACCCCCTAACCGTCCTGCGGAGCCTCCTCCGCGGAGGGGGCCGGACGGTGGGGATGTCGGTCGGGTCGCCCACCGAGACGACCCGACCGGCAGGAAAAGGCGGCTAGTGGGCGCCCATCAGGAACCAGTGCAGCATCAGACTCCCGTCGTCGCCGCGCGAATAGAGCGCGGCGTAGTGCCCCGCGCTCCCGTCCTCGGTGCCGTAGGTGCCGATGCCCACCGCGTGCCCCTCGTCGAGGTCGTGCGCGGACCAGGTCGTCATGCCGCTGAACATGACGCCCGCGTCGAACAGCGCCTGCAGCCCCTCCTCGACGGCCGCGCGGCCCTCGCGCGCCCCTTCGCCGGGCAGCATGGCGACCGCGTCCTCGGTGAACGTGTTCGCGACCATGGAGGCGTGACCCATGTTGTAGTGCGTGACGAAGTAGTCGCTGCTCGCCTGGACGAGGTCACCGCCCATCCCCTCCGGCATGTCCATCATCGCGCCGGCCGACAGGGTCTGATCGGGCGTGTCGAGATTGGCCACCATGCCCTTCAGCGCCCACTCCCCCTCCATGTCCTCGGCCACGGCCATGTAGTAGCCGGAGTTGCGTGCGTCCCCGCCGGTCAGCACGTAGTGCCCGCGCGCGACGATCTGGCCACCGAACGCCATCGCTGCGCCGGGGTGGATCGCGACCTCCGAACTCCCCGCGTCCATCCGCGACTGGAGGCCCTCGCCGATCGCTTCCCTTCCGTAGAGCATGGCCCCGGAACTGCCCCAGAGGACTCCGTCCTCGACGAACTTGCTCGCGACCATGCTGCCGTGACCCATGTTGTAGTGGGTCTGCCAGTAGTCCGTGATCGTCGCCATCGCCGCATCGGCGTCGGGCATGGCGGCGGCGTCATCCATCGCCTCCGTCATCTCCTCCGTCGCGGCCTCTTCCATCTCCGCCCCGCCGCAGGCGATGCTCAGAGCCAGGGCAAAGGGAGCCAGGGTGCGGATGCGCATTCGAGTACCTCCTTCAAATGGGACGTCGCGCCCTCCGCACGCGTGCCTTTCACTGCGGAGATCGTCGACGAGACAAGGCATAACCGCTGGAACGCTAAGCGTTACAAGGCGGATCCGTCAATGCGGTTGGACCGTCGGCGTTGGCCCGCCATTCCACCCCCGCTTACGTTGGGCGCCCGGGTCGACGGCCGTCGCGACCCGCCCACGCCATCTCCGAATCGGAAAGCCAACAGCATGCTCCAGATCGCGCGCAGCACACGCCCTCTCGCCCTCATCCTGACGCTCTCGCTCCTCGTCGTGGTCACGGGCTGCATCCGGCCCTTCGCCCGGCCGGCGCCCGGCCCGTCCGCCTCGAGCGGAGGTGGACCCGGCGCCCGCGGGGGTGGGGGGGACGACGACGACGGGCCGGAGCCCTATTCCGAAGTCGTCACGGAGGAAGCGGTCACGGACTCCGGGATGGTCCACGTCCATCGGGTGGACGACAAATGGCTGTTCGAGATTCCGGAGGAGATTCTGGGGCGCGAGATCCTGCTCGTGAGCCGGGTGGCGTCAGTTCCCGAGGGGATGGGCTACGGCGGCCAGAAGGCGAACACACAGGTCATTCGCTGGGAGAAGAACGGGCCCGACGAGGACCAGATCTTCCTCCGCGTCGTGAGACACACGAATGTGGCGGACGAGGCCCTTCCAGTGGCGCGGGCCGTGCGGGGCGCGAACTTCGAGCCGATTCTGCGGGCCTTCGACATCGAGGCGCTGAACGACGACTCGACGAGCGTCGTCATCGACGCGACGCCGCTCTTCGAATCCGACATCCCCATGTTCGGGCTGAGCCAGTCCCGCCGCGAAGCGTACCGGGTGCGCTCGCTGGATTCGAACCGCACCTACGTCGACTGGATCAAGAGCTTCCCCCGCAACGTCGAGGTGCGGCACGTCCTCACCTACAACGCGCAGACGCCTCCGTCGAACGCGAGCACGAACTCGATCTCGATGGAGATGAACCAGTCGATGGTCCTGCTCCCGGACGAACCGATGCAGCCGCGGCTGCACGACGAGCGCGTCGGGTACTTCAACGTGAACCAGGTGGACTACGGCCTCAGCGATCAGAAGGTCGTCACGCGCACCTACATCACGCGCTGGCGGCTGGAGCCGAGCGACACCGCGGCTTTCCGGCGCGGCGAACTCGTCGACCCGGTCAAACCCATCATCTACTACCTCGACCCGGCGACGCCGGAGAAGTGGCGGCCCTACCTGATTCAGGGCATCGAGGACTGGCAGGAGGCGTTCGAGGCGGCGGGGTTCCGCAACGCGATCCAGGGGCGCATGCCCCCCTCCTTCGAGGAAGACCCGGAGTTCAGCCCGGAGGACGTGCGCTACTCCGTGATCCGCTGGCTCCCGTCACAGGTTCAGAACGCCTCCGGGCCGCACGTCCACGACCCGCGCACGGGCGAGATCCTCGAGAGCGACATCCAGTGGTATCACAACGTCGCCAACCTGCTACGGAACTGGTATCTGATTCAGACCGGGGCCGTGAATCCGGCGGCACGCCGCGCCCTCTTCGAAGACGAGGTCATGGGCGAACTGATTCGCTTCGTCGCCGCGCACGAGGTCGGCCACACGATCGGGCTCCCGCACAATATGAAGTCGAGTTCCGGCTTTTCGGTGGACTCGCTGCGGGCGCCGGGATTCGTGTGCCGCAACGGGGTTGCCCCGTCGATCATGGACTATGCGCGCTTCAACTACGTCGCGCAGCCCGAGGATGAGGGCGCGTGCACGGATCCGCGGGTCGGTCCGTACGACCTCTTTTCGGTCAACTGGGGCTACCGGCCGATCCTGGACGAGGACACGGACGGGGAGCGCGCCACGCTCGACGCCTGGATTCGCGAGGTGGAGGACGATCCGGTCTACCATTTCGGCGACGGTACCCCGATCGATCCGACGTCCCAGACGGAGGCGATCGGCTCCGACGCGATGGAGGCGAGCGACCTCGGCATCGAAAACCTGAAGCGGATCCTGCCCAACCTGATCGAGTGGAGCAGCGACGGCCGCGAGGGCGAGAACTACGAGGAGCTGGCGGAACTCTACAACAACCTCATCGGCCAGTGGAGCCGCTACATGGGCCACGTCGCGACCGTGGTCGGCGGGGTCACGCGCACGCGGAAGCGCATCGGGCAGGAGGGCCCGGTGTACGAGTTCGTGGACGAAGCCACGCAGCGGCGGGCCATGGACTTCTTCGCGCGACAGGCCTTCGACCCGCCCACGTGGATGGTCGACGAGGACATCCTTTCGAAGATCGAGAACCCGTCCACCGTGGACCGCTTGCGGGGCATCCAGGTTCGGGTCGTCAACCTGATCCTCGACCCCGGCCGCATGCAGCGGCTGATCGAGGCGGAGGCGCGTAACGGGGACGATCACTACAGCCTGGGCGAGATGTTCGAAGACCTGCGCGCCTCGATCTGGGGAGAGCTGGACACCGGCGCCCCGATCGGGGTCTACCGGCGGAACCTCCAACGCGGGCACCTGGAGCGGCTTGAGTACCTGATGACGCAGGAACTCTCGCTCCCCTTCTTCTTCTTCGGCGGGCTCTCCGACTTCTTTACGTCGGTGGACGTGTCCCAGTCGGACATCCGGGCCTTCGTACGGGGTGAACTCCACGGGCTCCAGGACGCGATCGAACGCACCCTCCGGCGCCGGCTCGACCGCACGACGGACCTGCACCTGCGCGACGCCCTGGCCAGGATCGACGACATCCTCGACCCCGACTGATCCGGCGGGCGTTATTGGCGGACGGGGTCCTGAAGACGGGCCCCAAAATGAAGAGGGCCGGGTACGCTCCCGGCCCTCTTCGCTTGAGTGGCACCCGCGCGCCGGAAGACGCTGCGCCGAGACTACTTCGTGGCGCCTACCGCGATGCGGTGCGGCTTCGCCTCCGGTGACTTCGGCAACTCCACCGTGAGAACGCCGGCGTCGAGGTGGGCCTCGACATCCTCGCCCCGGATGGAGGCCGGGAGCGAGAAGCTGCGCGTGAACCGCTCGTTTCGCCGCTCGCGCACGTGGTACGTGCGGCCCTTCTCCTCTTCCTCCTCCGAACGCGCCCCCGAGATCGTGAGTACGCCGCGATCCACGGTCACGTCGATCTCGGCCTCCCTGAATCCCGGCAGCTCCAGCTCGAGGCCGTAGCCCTCCTCGGTCTCGTACAAATCCGCGGCAGCCACGGAACGGCTCGAGCGATCGAGATCCAGCAGTCCGTTGAACAGCCGGTCGAAGTCGAAGTCCCCCCGGCGACGGCTCGGCGCGCGGTGAATGATGGTCGGTAGCATGGCGATACTCCTCCGTGTCTGTGAAACAGTCTTCGTGATCCGCCGCGGCGGCCTGGCTGGCAGCCCGTGCCGGACCGCGGCACTGGAGGACTGCTGCAACCGCCGTGCCCGAACCCGGATTTCCGTCCCCCGGCGGTCGCTGCCATCGGTGCAGACGAGGATCGCGGAGACTGACCGTCCCGGCGGAGTTTGCTCGGAGCCCCCACCGGAGTTACGCCAAATTGGCAGCCGGCCGGTGGGCCCTTACTGTCGGAGGGGGGCCGTCAGGGCTTCATCCCGAGGAGCGAGGGGAGGGCGCGGCCGAACCATTGTCCGATCGAGGTCACGGGTACGGAAACGCCCACCGCGGCGGACGCCTGCGGGGCATCCGTGCCCGGCTCTCCGCCGGCGTCGCCTCCGCCGACCCCCGCCGCGGCGGCCGCGAGGGCCGCGGTGCCCGCCACGATGCCGGCGCCGAGCAGAATGCTCTTCGTCGTCGAGAACTCGCGCACCTCGATACTCACGAAACCGTCCCGGGCCACGCTCAGGGTGTCGTACTGCACGACATCGCGGAACAAGCCGACCGTGTGCCGCGTGCTCGCTTCGAACCGGATCGAATCTCCCACGCTGATGATCTTCCCCTCGATCGCGACCGTCCCGGGAGGCGCGTTGGGATTGACGACTGCGGACTGGAGCGGCACGCGCATTCGCGCCACGGCGCCCACAGGCGGCTCTTCGGCGAGCCGGTAGGAATAGCAGCCCGGAACCGTCAGCAGGACACAGAGAAGGGCGACGAGCCGCAGCCGCCGCGCGCGACCAGCCGGCGGAGAGTCAGAATGCGACATCGAGGTCTCGCGTCAGAAGCTGGTTGAAGGAGTAGACGAAGTGCCAGGGTTCGTCGGGAAAAATCCCGCCGGATTCATCCACGAGACCCCGGTCGTCCACGTTCACGATGACGTGAACCGAGAGCGTATCCCCGTCCAGCGACTCCGCCTGGACGAACCACCGCCGGTCGATGGAGATATCCATCGCTCGCTGGAAGGGGATCTCGTGAACGACCGTATCGGCCCGGACCACCTGCACCCGCGTCACGCCGAACTCGTTGCGGCCGGCCACGAACTGCGTGGAGTAGATCGCCCGGACCCGCGTGCCCGCCTCGCCCCGCATCGCGAAATGGATGTTCTCGGGCGTCGGGTCATCGAGAATCGCCGAGCAGCCGCCGATGACGACGGCCGCCAGCAGGAACGGCAGTCCCAGGAGGGGAGAGGCGGCCGGGGATGGCCGCCTCCCCCGCGATCTCAACCTCCGCAACCCAGGCCGTTCAGGTGGCAGTTCGCCCGCAGCTCGATGATCGAGATCGGGAGCATCGTACCCGGCTGCGACAGCGCGGCCGAGGCACCCTGCCACTTGGGATCCGTGATTCCCCACCGGTACATGTCCGCCAGGCGCAGGCCCTGCAGCATCACGTTCCCGCGGCGCGAGTGCTGGAGCATCTCCATCTCGGAGATCTGGCCGGAGTACGGCGTGAGGCCGTCCAGCCCGCGAATGTGATTGATGTGCATCGCGAAGCCATTGGAATCCCCACCAGCCAGCGCGTTCTCGGCCAGAATCAGGTGCATCATCCGGGCGGACGTCAGCGTCAGGGGCGGATATTCCCCGCCCTTGTCGAGATAGCTGCCGCCCTTCCACTGGTTCAGCCACTTGATGACCGCAGGGTCGTCAACGCCATCGATGGGATCCTTGAGCGCGATCCCGTTGATGTCGTTCTGGTCATCCACCGTGGCGATCGTGAGGTCGATCTGGTTCTCCTTGCGGTCGTTGACCCAAGCCGCCATCGAGTTGGAGCGGCTGGCGGCCGAGAACGTAAGGTTGTGCGTCCAATCGGCCGGGACGCTCGCGAGCACCGCGGCGGCGTCCGCACCCGCATCGGCCGAGGACACCAGCCCGCTTCCGGATGGCGACGGGTTGATCGCATCCCATATCGCGCGGGACTGCCTTGCGCGGGCGCGAAGGGCCCTGGCCCGCATCGCCATGTCCATGTCTCCCACCTCGCTGAAGCCGGACATGGCCGAGGAGAACCTGTCGATCGCACCGTCCAGCACCGAGGACATGTTGCCTGGTCCGATCGGAGGTCCGCTCTCCGTCTTGTCGGAGAACGCGAAGTCCTCCTGGATCTCTCCGATCACCATGTAGATGATGCCGGAGTACATGTACGCACGAGCCAGGTCGGTCTTGATCGAGTTGGACGGGTTGTTGCCGTGATGCTCCTGGAGGATTTCGATGGCTTCATCGCTCATCCACCGAGCCTGTCCCATGGCCGGGAACGGGCCATCGATGAACTCGTTCAGCGGATCATCCACGAATCCGAGGTCGAGCGAGAGCCAGGCATCCCTGGAGCCGATCCAGCGCATCTCGTCAGACGCGACCAGGTACGGCTGCCAGGATTGTGAAACGGAAGACGCCACGAGCGTGAGCGTTCCGTTCACGACGGCCGACGCGGCCGCCTCCTGGCGGACATCCTCTTCGACGAGGTCGTTGGGGTTGTTGACGTCCAGCAGGTCGCCGCATCCGAGCGCGAAAACGGCCAGAAGAGGCGTGGCCAAACAGGCCTTGAGATATCGATTCTTCATGGTTTCCCTCGCTTGGATGATCTAGAGAGTGAGCCGGACGGACATCGTGAAGCGCCGCGGGACCGGAATGCCCCACCCTTCCGTCGAATTCAGGAAGTTGCAGTTGAGGCCGCCGTTGCAGCGCCCGAGGACGTTGCCCTCCGGGTCCATGCCCGGGTAATCGCCGAGCATGAAAAGCATCAGGTTGCGCACGCCCATGTTCACGGTCGCGGCGGAGAAGCCCCAGCGCTCGATGACCCCCGCCGGTACCCGGTAGCTGAGCGACAGCTCGCGCCAGTGGATCGAGTCGGCGTCGTAGACCCCGTTCATGCCGCTCATCGGCGAGAGACCCTCGACCTCGTGGGCCCAGGCGACCGCCGCATCAAGCCGCTCGTCCGCCGAGGAGCCCGGGTTCAGCATCGTGGCGTAGAGTTCGGACGAGCGCGGCGTGTTGCGCCCGATGAAGTTGTTGGCGCGCCGGAACATGCCCGAGAGGTCCTGCACCTGGTGGCCGAACTTGTACTCCATGAGCGTCGTCAGCTGGAAGTTGCCCAGGAACGCCAGGTCGAAGCCGAAGGAACCCGCGTAGTCCGGGGTCGGGTTGCCGAGGTGCGTTTCGAGCAGTCCGACTCCGCAGTTGTGCGACGCCAGCCCGCCGTTGGGCACCCCGAAGTCCTCGTTGCCGACCGCGAGCGGCTTGAAGCTGTTGGGGTTGCGCGGCTGACTGAAGTACGCGAGCGCCTGATCGCGCGTCGGCACGACGCACTGGCCGTCGACCGGATCGAGGATGTTCAGCGGGATCGCCACATCGGCGACCTGGGCACCGAAGAAGGCGCCCGGCGTGAAGCCCTCGACCAGGTAGTTGCGGTAGCGCGGGTAGCTGCCGCCGGTTTTGAGCGGAGGCGCTCCCCCCATGTCCGAGATCTCCTCGGAGATGAAGGCCGTGTTCGCGAAGACGTTGAGCGAGATGTCCCGCGCCTGGATCAGGTTGCCGCGGATCCCGAACTCGATTCCGGAGGCGAGCACTTCGCCGATGTTGTCGAGCTGGGTCTGCGTGAATCCGCCCGTGACCGGGAACTGGCGCGCCACCATGGCGTCGGTGACCGTGCGGTCCCACCAGGTCGCCTCGACCGACCACCGGTCGTTGAAGAGACCCATGTCGATCCCGAACTCCAGCTCCGTGGACACCTCGGGCTTCAACTGTTCGTTGCCGAGATTCGACGGCTGGACGCCGGGCCCCACCTCGGTGCCCAGCGACGAGAAGGTCGTGAACTTGTCGAAGGCGCCCGGCTGCAGCCCGGA